>JAUVJI010000059.1 GCA_030596605.1 Bacteroidales bacterium | reverse complement strand
GCAGACATGCCCAATCATCAGGGAAATGATCCGTAAATTCTAAAATGTTTTCTCCTGTGAATTTCATGATGTGATTCTAATCAAAATTTATCACTCAAGATAAGTATTTAATTTAACACCTCAATAAATATTTTTAATATATCTATTGAATCAGGCATTCCTTCCTCTCTTTCGGTCTTTCGATTTCTTCTTGTTAATTATATCATCAATGCTTTGATAATCACTTTCCGGGAATAAATTATGGAATCCATCCAAAGCATCTAAAGCCAATGCAAGTTTTAAGAGGTGTTCTAGTGATATTTTATATTTATTCTCAAAACGTTTCAAACTGCCCAAACTAACACCAGATATTTTTGACAATGATAATTGCGTAATATTTAACTGCAAACGACGACGCTTCATCTTTTCGGCAATCTTTTTTGCAATTGCCTTATGATTAAAATCATCAAGAATAATATCTTTATCTGCTAATATTTTATCCACTGTTGTTTATTTTGTGAGTTTATGGTTAAAATGTTATCTTTTATGCAAATATAGTGAATCTTGAAATAAAAAGCAAGAGTGATGGGGCGATGGGGCGAAAATGTGAAAAAGCGATGAGGCGACATGGTTAAAAGGCGATGGAGCGAGGGAGTGATGGAGCCGTTTAAAAGGACCAGTTTTCAGGTTTATTGCTCATATTTACCAACATTCCAACTATGTGATCGAATTTGTCATTTAGAGCTGAATGTGTTCTATTGTCAATATAATTGCACGCCATGGCATAATCAAGCCATGCTTGTGTTTCTGCAGCTTCACCTTCAGCATCACAAAGTTTTGCGACAAATACCTTAGGAATATCGAACTTGGCGATAATTATCGAAACCACCATCCACGCCAGACTGAAAAATAAAAAAGGTTTTTTCTATGACCGAAATAAATAAAAACTAACCCCAAAAAAACACCCATACAATTATAGACCAGATCAAAAATATTATAAGTCCTTCCGGGAATATATTTTTGAGAAAGTTCTGTTAAAGTCGCAAAAACAATTCCTGCAAAAAGTGAAAATAATAAAAGTTTGTTAAATTTATTATATAGTATTTCCAACCTTGATAATATAAATAAAACTATTAAAACAAAATAAAAAATTAAATGCCCTAAATAATCCAATCGAAATATCTCATCTCCAATCTCCAATTCAGCTGTAGGAAGTTGTGGGAAATATGTAAGAAAAAGCAATACTGCCAGCCAAATCCAAAAAACTATTTTGATAATTAGCAGAATATTAACTCTCATATTTTTCTGAATAAAGCCAGAATGTTGAATCCGATTTCAGTGATGTAATAATGAAACTTATTGTTTATTTTTCCAAACCTTCCATAATTTACTAGTTCACCTCCGAACTTCGATTTAAAATTCCGTACGCCATATTCCTTATCAGGAACACCCACACCCATAAAATCAAAGGTTTTAATATTATTTTTTACTGCATAATCGATAGCTGCCCATGTGGCCAACACGCTGGGATATGCATTTTTGTATTGCTGATCCAGTCCGCAAACATATAATTCGTATATTACCTTGTCTTGAAATATCGGAGCTACTATTCCGCCAATTATTTTATTTTCAAATTTAATCAACTTGATAATCCCTAAATTTCCTTCTTTTGATTGCTTGTAAAAATTCTCAAAAAACGACCAAACCACCAATGGCTTTTTAACTTTATATTTATAAAGATTATAAAGCAACTGGTATAAATCTTTCACTTGTTCGATATTTTCTGGTGTTATTATTTGAGCTCCGGCACTCAATCCTTTTTTTACCTGCCTCAACTTAGATGAACTGATCCTTTTTTTTACAATTGTTTGAGATGACGTATCAACAATGTAATTTAATCGTTCAAATAATTGATATCCATTCTTTTCAAATATTTTACGATAATCTCCCCAATCAAAAAAATTGCGGAATTGCACGAAAATACATTTCTTTTTTACCTTTTTATCCAACCTCTTCAGCATTAAATCAAGGATCAAACTGTTATCCTCCAATTTGTGATCAATTAATGGCCCTCCATAAATTACTGTTCGGGAAGAAAAATAACCAAGAGGGCCAGATAATTCCCTGATTGTCCTTCCAAGCAAAATACCACATAATATATTATCATGATTGAAAACTGCAATAAAAAATACATCTACATTATGAATCCCTTGAAGAAGTCTATATTCATCATAGGTTTGAAATATGTTACCTTTAGGATGATTATTGACGAAGGAATTCCAATCTGATGCTTTAACCTTTTCAATATTTGAAGTTACAGTGAGGTTCATGTGTTATTTTATAAATTGAAAAAAGTTAATCAATTATTGTAAGCTGGTTTTTATAGAATTCAATTCGAAATATTAAGAAAAATTTCTTGTAAAATTATTTCCCATTTGACCATTTTATAATTGCTGCACCATAGGTCCATCCACTACCTACCGAAGCAAACAATATATTGCTTCCATATTTTATTTTACCTGTTTTATTTGCTTCATCCAGGATCAATGGAATCGTACCGCCGGAAGTATTGGCATATCTATCCATATTGGTCATTACCTTTTCAAAGGGAAGGTTAATTATCCTGGCAGTTTCTTTTAATATACTAATGCTTGGCTGATGTGGCACCATTAAATCAATATCATCTATGGATAATCATGTATCACTGAGCACCTGAAATATTGCTTTAGGCAAAACGTGGGTTCCTGTTTCATAAACAGCCTGTCCATCCATCTGAAAATAATGCAATCCCTTATCCAGGGTTTCATGGCTGCATGGCATTTCTGAACCACCTGCCGGAACGGTATAGTTCCATTTGCCTCTTCCATCTGTATATAAACGAAATGCTATGAAACCTTCGTTAACATTAGCTGATGAAAGTACTGCCGCCCCGGCCCCATCTCCAAAAAACACACAATCTCTCCTTGTCCAATCTGTTATTCTCGAAAATGTATCCGCACCAATAACAAGGACATTATCATATACACCACTGGCGATAAACTGAGCGGCCACGGACATACCATATAAAAATCCCGAACAAACCGCAGATATATCAAAAGCAACAGAATTATATGCCTGCAACTTATCCTGGGTAATGGCTGCTGTGGAAGGAGCCAACCTGTCCGGTGTTGCCGTTGCAATAATAATCAGATCAATATCGTCTTTACTTAAGCCGGAATCTAAAATAGCATTGTATCCTGCACGCCAGGCGAGGTCACTGGTAGCTTCATTTTTTGCAGCAATTCTTCTTTCCCTGATTCCCAATTTTTCCTGTATCCATTGATCATTTGTATCAACGAGCGTTTCCAGATATTTATTCGTGTATACCTTTTCAGGAACATATGATCCGGTGCCAATAATTTTGACTTTTCTAACTAATTGCTTCATGATTTTGGTTTTTAACCAACTTATAATAATCAGTGGTTGTTTCGAAACTAAATCCTTTCTTATGTAAATATTCCAACTGAGAATTAAAAAGAGGTAAGGCTTTAACCCCCAAATTTTTTAATTTAATATGGTATCTTAACTTATCACCTAATAAATAAGAAACATAATTTTTCGCCCTCCGGTTTATTGTTTCTATTTCTATTTCTTCATTGATCAATTCATTGGGGTGTATCAAAAATAAAACAGGACGATGAAACCATTTGGCTTCAAGGCTTAACACAGACCTTGTTATATTTGATAACATGGGTGATATACGCATCATTGTGCCAGAATAAGGCAATAAAAAGGAAGAGACCGGAATTTCAAAAATTCCTTCATTGCCTTTTTTTGCTAAATCATCCTTTTTTGTATAATAAGGAGTTCTTGGAGCGGTCAACCATTTTAATTTTCGGAAAGAACCAAATGATAAAAACATGTCAATCCGTTGAGGCGCTACAGAGCTATCAATTAAAAATCCCGTTTTTATTAATGCTTCAGGAGTGTATTGGTTGACACGTAATGCAGGAGCACGAAAAGAAATAACTTTTGTATTACTAATTGATTCCAGCAATTCTTTGGCCCGCTTTAAATGGTTGATTTGTTCTTTCAATGATAATACATCGAAGGCCTGGTTTGATTCATGTGTATATCCATGACAACCCACTTCGTGGCCATCCGGCAAAACCATGCTTACAATTTCAGGGAACTTACCGGCAATATATCCGGTAAAATAAAAAGTAGCTTTAATATTATACCTTTTATATGCTTCCAACAATAAAGGCATTCCTTCTTTTAAAACAATTTCTCCCGTTTTATCACTTAGGCGATGATTCCAGAGAGAAGTTGTTTCAACGTCATTGGTTATCAAACAATATTTTCTCCTTATATCAATATCTTTTCAATTTTCATTCTTTTTCATACCAAATAAGATTTTTTTACCGTTACGCCTGATAATTTGAGCGGCATACCATGATAACCAATCCGGGAATTTATCTTTCCATTGCTCAAAATGAACCAATAAGTATATTTTATTTACTGCTCCATTTTTTATCAAACGGATGATCTCATCAGATTTTTTAAGTAAAAATTCCGGATTTATTTTTGAGTTTACCTTGTCTAACCTTTTGTATTTATGATCCCAGCTCCTTCCTGTATCGGACAAATATAAAATATCGCTAAAATCTATTGATTTATATGCATCACCGTTTAATTGAAAATCTTCAAAACGATATTTACTCCATAAATCAAAATTACTCCAGTTTGAAAATATTTTATTACCTGAAAATAACTTAGGAATAAGTTTAATGATATCTTTCAATGCATACCCATCTATATTATCCACAAACGAACCACCATGCGGGCAAATGGTTTTTATATTCCAGTTATTTTGAAATACCTGAAGTTCATCCCGAAATATCTCAATGGCCTTAGATTCATTTCCGCGTGCCTTTGTAAACACTTCATAGTGATATCCAACTTCATGGCCCCAGTTAAAAACCTGATCAATGATTTCTTTTTTGTACACTTTATCCACATACCTGAAATAATATGAGGTATAAATACCATGTTGTTGTTCCAGTTCTGCAAACTTCAATTGATAAAAAGGATCCAAATCAACATCATGCCGAATAATGATGAACTTTTCGGGAAGGGCAGGCCTGACAATATAATCATTAATAGTGATTACCTCATAATCCGATTTAGCAATGGCTGTTATGATTTCTTTATATTTATTATAAGTAAAATCAAGGCTCATTTTAACAACTACTTTTTAAAGCCAACAGGGATACCATCTTTCATTTCAAACTCTTTGATCACTTTTGCAGGTACTCCGCCCACTAATGTGTAAGGTGGTACATCTTTGCTTACAACCGCCCCCGAAGCAACAATGGCACCCTCTCCAATGGTAACACCTGGTAAAATAATTACGCCAATGGCAACCCATGCATTTTTTTTAATTGTAACCGGGGCTACAAATGCTTCCGAGAGATGTTTATGATATTCCAAAGGTTTATTATGGGTCAGGATAAAATTCTGACCTGCAATGGAAACCCCATCCTCAATGATCACAAAATTGGGATACACATCATCTATGGTTACCATAGGGCCGATATGAGCATTTTTACCAATCTTTACACCTCTTTTTCTATGCAACCATATCCTGAGGCCGCTATAGGGAACAATTTTTGAAATAACCTGTAAAAAATGATCCATTGATCTCCTGTAAAGAAAACGGGGCCTGGCCATAAATCCCTTATAACCATGTTCTTTTGCGGTCCTTTTCAGAGCTTCAAAAAACGACCTTTCCACATGATTTGGCAGTGATTGTCGTTTTATTTCCAAATAATCTTTCACGGTGTGTTTATCCGGTTATTAACAAAGCTTTAAATAAAAAAACTGAGGTTCGGAGATATTAATATAACCCTGCGTTCATATTAATAGAAGTGCCATTGATATAATCCGACTCGATGAGGAAATTCACGGCATTAAAGATATTATCCGGATTTCCCAATTCACCCGTAGGTATTTCCTTCTTTATGAATGCCAGCATTTCCTGTGGCACTTCGGTGATCATCCCGATATCAAAATATCCTAAATTCAGATTATTGATGGTAATACCTTTTCTTGCATTTTCTGCTGCAATACTTTTGGTCAATCCCCATAATCCTGCTTTGGAAGCTGCATAAGCGCTTGTTCCGGGAATACCCTTTTGTGCCACAATGGATGAAAAATTTATGATCCGGCCAAATCCTTTTTCCCTCATTAAGGGAAGCACGGATTTAATAACATTAAATGTACCTGTCAGGTTTATCCCAATTACTTCGGTCCATTTTTTTATATCTGCCTTATGAGCAGTAGCGTTATAATTACCACCGGCACAATTTAACAAAATTATTTTTTCATTGGGGCCGCATACGCGATTTACCCATTCCGATACTTCAGAATAATTTGAAATATCTACTTTTGAAAATACATCCATGTGACTTTCACCGGGGGAGGTTGAAAAATAAGTTCCCTGAACTTGTTCGCCTTTTTCTGAAAACTTTTGCATTAAAAATTTTCCTATGCCTCGTGAAGCTCCTGTAATTAGTATCATAATTTATTTTAATTTATAAATAATTTAAATCTATTTAAAAGTATTTAAAAGTATTTTGATAATCTGGATTTTGTCTCATTATTTTTTTACTTTCCGGATAATTTTCAACAAACCAAATCAGAAAAGCGGTGACATCAATTTTATCAGCAAGCATGTTATTTTGTTTTAGCTTCCAATTTTCTTTATTTTTATGCTCTATTAATTCAAAAGCTTTGGACAATGTGTTATTTCCATTTCTAAAACTAAAGACAAGGTTATATTTAGCCTCCTGGTCTCTAATGGTGTGAACATCAAGTGTATTTACATAAATAGCGGGAACACCCAACATTGCGCACTCTGAAACCATTGTGGCCCCTTCGCCAAGGAACAGGGTTGCAAAAGCTAATGCATCATGCATTTTCCAGGGAGCTATTCCAATCCTTAATTCTTCAAGTTCTTCAGGCAGCTTACCTTCAGATGAGATAAAAACTCTAATTCTTTTACCAAGTTCTTTAACTATTCCTATTTTCTGTTCAGAACTGAAGCCACCCTGGCCGATGTCATGACTTGCACCCCAAGAGACAAATCTAATTATCACATATTTAGTATACGGTTCTATCCCTAAATCATGAAAAATATCTTCATTCGGTATAAAATAGTTTGGATGCAGATATAAGAGTTCCTGATAACCACTATATTTTATTTCTTTTTTCCCTAATGATGGGTGGTCATAATCACCGGTTAGTACACAACTGGTAAAAGGCAAATAAAGGTTAACTTGTTCTTTATTATAGGTGTCCTCAAGTGCAATATGAGGTTTACACATTAACCATGCAACAAAAGCTGAATACATTGAGGCATTTAGAAAAACGTTGGGTCTAAATTTTAATGATATGAGAAAAACCCTAAGGGTAAAATAAAACAAACCAAATATTTTCCCAATGCTCGAAGTAAAAGGCTTACCAAAATTTACATGATGAAAATTATAGTGTTTAAGTAATGAAACCGTTACTTCTTTATCACGACAAGTAAATAATACACAATCTCCTCTATCTGTGACTATTCTGGCAAAATTTTTATAATAATGGACATGTGCAGGGTGGCCTATATCTATCAGGTACCTCATATTATTTAAATTTTCGCCAGATATTTAAACTAAACATAGCAAACTTATTCAACAAAGGTTTATGTATTTTCTCATACCTTCCCAATGAAAACAATTCACCACCATATTGCAGCTTAAAATCTCTCACACCATATTCCTTGTTCGGTTTGCCTGCTCCCATCCAATCAAAAAAATGGTATGAATTCTCTGCCCCCCATTTAATGACCTCCCAATAAAATAAGTCGACCGGTCGTAATCGTAATAATTCTTTATCCTGAGTAACTCCAATTGAAAACGCATAAATGGTTTTATTATAAACAAACGAACATAATATAATACAGGGTTTTTCTTTATATTCTAAAATGAACCATTTAACCGAGTTTGCAAGGTTATCGTTAATAGCGTTGAATAAACTAATATCAGGATGCGGCAGTTTGATTTTTTTATATAAATCGCAAAATAAATTATAAAACTCATCCACTGAATCCAATTGATCATAAACCTTAAATACAAAACCTTGCTTTTTCCCCTTATTTATACCATCTTTTCTGTTGCGCTTTATACCTTTCCATAAAGCATTTGTTCCAATCCTCAGATCAATAATGATGTTGAGATGCTCTTCATAATTAAAGCCATATTGATTAAAAAACTTTTTACGGGCCGGTGACTGAATTTTATAATTTCTAACCTGAGAATAAATAACCTTTCGTTCAATAATTCGATTGTACTCTTTTATTAGAATTTCAAAAACCCCGGGATTGTCATTGCTAATAATTGGGGCACCAAAAATTATTGATCTGGCTGTCAGCAAACCCAGTATGCCGGAATACTCTTTTTGAATTACTGCCAGTAAAGATGCCAGCAAGTTGTTTTGATTATCAACTACACAAATAATAACAGGCTCATAGTTATTTGTTTTTTTATAAACATCCCACATTTCAGGAGTTTGAAAAATATTACCGCTTGGATGGTTTTTAACGAAACCGGACCATTTTCCTTTGTCAATTTTTGCGTAATCAGAAATAACCTGCATTATTTTTTGATTATTGCTTTATAAATATCAGATATTTTATTTGCAACTGTATTTGAATCAATCCCTAGTTTATAAATTCTATCTCTGCCCTTTGTGATTCCCATTTCTTTTGAAAACACTAGTGCGTCTTTTAACTTTTTTGCCGTATCTTCAGAGTTAAAAGAAGTAATAAAATAACCAGGCTCATCTCCAAACAACCAACGTACATCTCCCACATCGGTAGAAATAACTGGGATATTACATGCCATCGCCTCTTTGACAACATTGGGGGATCCTTCCCAAAAACTTGTTAATATAATAACATCAGAAGCATTGTGCCATATGTGTATTTTTTCGTGAGGTACATCAACTAATACATGCAGTTCAACCTCCGGATTATTCAGTAGTTGAATGGCTTCACTTGTTAAAGAAAAGTTTTTTTCTTTTCTTTCCGGATTCGCTGCAAAAAGTACATGAGTTTTATCTTTACTCCAGCCTAGTTGTTGCCGGCAGAATAATTTGTCAATGTGCTTAAACTGTTCAATATCAACACCATTTGGAATTACAAAACATTCTTTAAATCCAAGGTTTTGCTTCAAGTCAACTGATTTAACGATAATACCTTTCCACGAGAATAGGAAATGGAATAATCGTATTATAAACTTAAAAAACATACCCCCCTTTACATCCGAACCCATTAAGGAGACTATAATCGGCCTTCCAAAAGTCAAACTTGCCACGAAAGCAGAAAGAGAATAATGGGCATGAATTATATCAATATTTTTACTGTTAGATTGTTTCATTAATTGCGGAATATTTTTCAAATACCCCCAGAATCCTTTGCCAACTATGGGGAAATAATCAACATTACATCCGGCTTTTATCAGAGACTCTCCCTGTTTTTTCACAATCGGACTTATGCCATATTGGGCATTCCCACTGCTAACAAACAAAACTTTCAATCTACTTTGATTTGTATTTATTTATTTCCAAAACATTGAGTACAGATCTTACTCTTAAATCAAAAGATTTATTTGTGTTAAAATCTCCCTCTTCAAAAATCCAACTCCCACCATTCTTATAATATCTTCCTGGTATTCCATCCACTAACATTTGATACGGATCGGACTGCCCAAACATACATTGCATTTCATTAACCAGATATATGTCTTTTTGTGTTTCGAAAATATCAATGCATTGGGAATAGAGACTATGTTTATCCGTAATATTTTCTACAAAATCCAAAATAGACAATGGCGGATTTTCATATCCTTTGATGAGGGTACCGCTTGCTTTATCTTTGGTTACCATTTTTTTATGGGCAAAAAATGAATCTCCAATCCGGACAACCCTCCACTCAAAATTATGAGGTACAAATTCCTGAAAAATAGCAAAATCTTTTTGCGCATCAAGGGATATACTTTTATGTTTTTTTATTCGCTTATTAATTTGCCCAGGATGTTGAACGTAATAAAACGCTCTTTTCGCCAGGTTGCCTTTTGAAATATTAGGACCCACTCTGGCAGCTTTTCCTCTGGCAGAAAAAATTTCATCAACATAATTTAGTCCACCTTTAAAATGATCATGAATTTTCACACCCCTTCCTGATGCCCCAATGTTAATTTTAGAAACTAAAGGATAATTAGTGTTTTTCAGAAAGGCTATTGCCTCTTTCTTATGGTAAAAAATCCATGTTTTAGGATGAGGGATATTATTGGCCTGTAACCAATAAGATAACATTTTTTTATTTTCATAAATTAATATTTCCAGTAAATTAGGGTAAATCGGAAATTTTAATACTTCTGAAACAATGTAGATTCTTTCATCATATAATTGTTTGAATGGAGCTGTTAGACCTGGAGGGCGTGTTAAAAAATAATCAGCATTGGAATTTATAATGTTGTTTAACCAATCGTTATGAGTTAAATTTATTATTTCATATTGGAGTACATCACTATACTTCTCGCAAGATTTAATCCAATAATAATGATCGTCAGGATCCTCGTTTGCCAGTATAATTATTTTATGTTTTTGCCCCATAATTCAATAAATTTTTCCTGAACTTGAAAGAATAATATAAGTTTCTTGCTTGAATGTATGGGAAATTTCCCTGGAAACTTTCAATTTTATACCTAGTTTTTAATCTTGATAAAAACCTGTTATTTTTTACATGATACATTCCAAACCTGTCAAATCTGTCAGGGGGTCTTTTATCGTTTAATCTTAAAACAACAGTTGTTCCCTTATATCCTAACTTTAGAGCAGCATCATGTGCATATTGATTGTAGTCGCCGTGTGGCCAGCAACAATAAAAAACTTTTTTCCGCAATTGTTGTTCTATTGTTTCTTTTGAGATTCTCAATTCATCTTCAACCCTTTTTTTATATTCTAATTCTGATTCAATATTCGCAATTATTTTATTATTTGATTTGTATTTTTTATATGTAGGATCTATTATTTTTTTTGCTGATTCAAATGTGTAATTTGTCCAATTATAATCATTTAATAACTCAGTTATTTCATTTATAAAATCTGAATTTATCTCAACTTTTTTGGCGATGATTGCAGATTCTTCTTCAAAAAAAGGATATCCATAAGGCACAAGTTTCTCGAATTCAGGATCTGTTATATGGCAAGGTTTTTTTTGTGGAAATAAATTACCAACCGGGTATAAACAATCACTCCCGGGATGATGGAAATCAATAATTTTATCAGAGGTGAAATATTTTGTGTGAGTAAGTGTGTGTGACTGGATATCAATTAATCCCGATTTTTCCATGGACCGCATTTCATCCCATGATAAATATCCCCAATTATCAATATCTTCCAAAGAAGCGGAATTATTCCAATAGTCTTCCAGGTTTTTTCTAATATTAGCCTTTAAGTCAACGGTTTCAGGGTTAATAAAAATAGTTGCCTTCATATTGTACTTCTTCAATACAGGAAAAATATAAATCCAATTATCCAAAAATCCATCATCAAGGGTAATGCAGACATACTTTTCAGATTTTGAAGATTTCTTTTCAACCAGGTTAAAATACTCATCCAGGAAAATTGTAGTGTAATTATTTTTTTTAAAAAATTTTAATTGATCCTCAAAAAACCTCAATTCAAGGGTTAGAAAACTTCTCACCCAATTTGGGTTTTTTTGTTTGGCTACAGAATGGTAGTAAACTACTGGAATGTTCATTTTATTATATTCGTAAGTGAATTGTATATATCTTTTTATTTTCCCTGCAATACTCAATAACCTCATCGGTAAACTCTCCAAACAATGGTCCGTTATTCATTTGCAGGAAATTTGTCTCAAGGTTTTTAGTATTAACTTCCAAAAGCCTGACTTTTGAACTTTTATCAACACAAAAATCAAAGCCGTTCACCCTGGAATAAAACATGCGTGATGCTAAATCTATGGCAAGTTTTTTAATTTCATCAAACATATATACATCTTTAATTCCTTTAAATTCAATGTTATTTATAGTTTGGTATTTATTCCCATACTTGCTTACCGCAAAATCATTTAACCTGCCTTCAACACTTATACCACACGAAATTCCTCCCGATGCCTGGTTATCAACAATGCTACCTGCCTTGCCAATTCGAAGAACTGAGCTAACAGGAATAACTTTTTCATCTTTCCAGGAACGATAGGTAAAAACCCTGACTGTGTTGATTGATGAAGGATTAAATTGTTTGAAAAATTCATGTTGTTCGATGACCTCCTGTATTACAAAATTCTCGGGGAATTTTTTATTTACCCTTTGTAAAGTCAACCTTTGGCCATCCAGAAAACATAGTTCATTGTCTATATTCCTTGTAAGAAGCTCAATATTCCTTCCACCACCCGTTTCAGCAGAGGGTTTAATGATAATCTTATCAAAAAGGGCAACAATATGTTGTAGTTTATCTTCATCCAAAAAAGCCGGCTGATAATTTTTATCATAGAAGCAACCATTAATTTTTCTGAAGATGATCAATGGAAATATGTCTTTTGAAGGATATAAAATATCATAAAAATTTTTATCCGCATATGAAAAAGTATAAATTCGATTATTGAGTCGTGGCTCAATCATGGTATAGTATAAATTTTCAGGAACAAAATCAGCACTGTGTTTGCCTGAAATTGAGGTGAACACCCTAAGCCATTTTAGGTAGATGTTTTTACTAAGTTTTTTCCATTTTAACTGATGTTCTGTTTTTATTTTTTTATCTATCTCAATTAGTTCATTTTTTCGTAAATTATATATTTTGTAAATTTTCAGAAGGTACAATATATTCGTTCTCAGGTCATATGGATATCTGATTAAATTTATAATAATTCTTTTAAACATATTGTTAAAGATTTTTTTATAATGAAATTTTGTTTTTCAATTTTTCAAGGAAATAACCCATTTCCATAATTAAGGTGCCCTGATAAGAATTAATTAATGTAGCCGATAAGTTTAGTGGAAGTTCAAGATTTGTTACATTCTTGAATAATTTTTGCGAAAATTCAAAATTTGTCATATAGTTATTGAGAAACCTATTTTCTCGTTTTTTAAAATGATAAATTTTATTAAATACTGGTTTTGGCAATAAATCTTTCTCAATAGTCACTAACTTTGAAATCAAAGGCTCACCTTTATTCAGGTCGAAACCATAATCAGTCATAATAGCAGCAATTATAGGATGAAGCTGCTTAATCATCTCTCCTTCAAACTCCGAAGATAGTCCGAGATAAGGAATAATGCCATACGCTTGTCGGGCTAAATGAAATTCAGTATAAGGACTTAAGAAAAATGCGAGCTGGTTTTCAATATTGTTTCTTACTGTTCTATTTGAAGGGTTATAAATTTCATTATAATATCTCTTAACACCCAAATGATCGATGGAGCCTGTTGTATCCAGTTTAAGGTATTTTGATATTTTAAATAAAAGATAGTCAACCAACTCTTCGGTTCCCTGTCGGCTAAGAAACTGATCCCCTGAGCTTTTAAGAACCAGATCATATTTAACCCAACGTCTAAAGTTCCATTTTTTGAACCACATCCTGATATGATTCCTGTATTGTTCACCACCTACACCACTCATCCCAATTCGTTTATCGGCAAGTAAATCGCGCCTGTAATGGGGTATGTTAACCTCCTCGGTCCATAGTTGATTAGCCCTGATATGGCCATCTATGTAATAGTAGTTTTTTTCAAGGGTGTCCCACGCTTTTTCAGGTGTCATTTCCAGAGGAGGGGTAACTGTACGACAAATTAGATCATATCCTGCAACGTCACATACTTTTTCAGCGCAAAGAATTTCCTGCCCTTTTTTCTTCCGAAAGGATGTGTAAAACTGAAACTTTGTTACGTATTTGTCGATCAATATAAGCAACAACCTGCTGTCAAGTCCTCCAGTTAAACCTGAGCTTACACCATATTCGTCACAAAAATTCTTTACACCAAGAAAATATTCTTTAAGCAGAAATAGCTGATTCTCCAGGGCTTCTTTTCGTGACTTATAAACAGGAAATCCAATCTGCTTTTTAGGTAGGTTCTGAAGCTGAATATCATCAAAAGTAACTGGGTCATCTATCGAAAAACGATTGATTTCCTGGATCAGTGAATCAGGTCCGATAAGGTTGCCTGTAACTAAAATTTCAGTAGCAGCAAGTTTGTTAATATGCAGGGCGGCTGGAATAGAGGCAATTACCGCTAAAAATGAAGAAGAAATGAATTGTTTATTTATGTCATGGTAAACATTCTGAATACCGGCTTTATCTGTAAAAAGGTAATATTTATTTTTGGTTTTTGCAAGCGCACAAAAATTACCATACAAGTTATTAAGATCCTGAAAATTTTCATCCTCGATTATTTCTTTGATTTTTTTTAGGGTATTACTGTAGTTTAGGCTTTTATAAACCGGTGTGCCCGTAACATAAACAGAAACGTTTTTTGTTTCAATAAAGTTCTGCTCATCTATACTAATTTTTTGAAATAACCACAGGGTATATATTCCAAAATCAGTTGTATGTTTTTTGGTGAACCCCTTTTCTGTGAAAATATCCTGCACAGCTTTCAAATCTGAAACAGCCTTCTTTTTGTAAAGATAAAAAGCACCCATTATTAAATTACAAAACTTTTAGGATTGATAGATTTTCAACAAATTATCAATATGCCGGTCAATGGTAAAATTTTCATTGGCCCAACTATTTGCTATCCTGCTTAATTTATTTCTTTCATCCGCATTCTTTATCAGTGAATCCATTTTTAAGAATAAATCATCGGCGTCACTCGTCTTGAAAACTTCAGCGACCCTGCCCTGATCTGTTACTTCCAATAGCGCCGGTAAGTCATTCAGGATTACCGGTAGTCCGCAAATCATTGCTTCGACCACTGCAATTCCAACGGTATCCCTGCGTGATGAATAGACAAACAAATCTAATTGTTTAAGGATTGCAGGAACATCTTTTCGGATACCCAGAAAATGAACATTATCTGAAATGCCTTTTGCTACACAAAAATCGAAACACTGGTCGTACACTTCTTTGTATCTTTCTACCCGACCACCAATAAAAACTATATGAAATTCGGGTTTTATCTTAATTATTCTTGCAATCGCCCTACATACAGCCAAGTGATCGCGGCCATAAGTAAAACTTCCTACCATTCCGGCAAGGAAAATATCGCTGGACAGGTTTAATTCTTTTTTAAGCGATTGTTTGTATTCTGTATTGAATTTAGCAGTCTCTATACCGTTATGAAGAACTGTACAATTCTTTCTGGATATTTTATGCTTCTCCAAATAAAAATTCAGTAAGTGCTTACTTACAAAAATATTAGCATCCAGCTTTTTTGCAAAATACCTTTGAAATACAGGCAATATTTTGTTTTTATTAAAAAGAAAATGCCCGTGATAAGTAAGAAATAGTTTTACATTCAACCCTAAAATAGCTAAATAAGCATTCATCGTATCTACCAGTTGATGTGTATGAATTACCTCTATCTTGTTACGAATCACCATATTCCTGATATATCGAATATAGAAATAATCTATGGGATGCTTTCGTTTTTTAATATGAATGGTTACTGGAGTTTTATTAAACTCTTCTAACAATTCCCCCTCCCCTGAAGTGAGCAGATATACTGTAAGGTTATGACGGAAGGCATTCTTGCACAGATCAAGGGTAAGCATTTCTGAGCCGCCCATATTTAACTTGGGAAGGATATGTAAAGCCAACATTAATTTAGAGGGTGGATTATGAGCAATTTAGTTGATAATACTATTTGAATATTTTGTTGAGTATTCTTTTAACAGATATTTCGGGGAGATAATTTGTTTTTATGTGATCCTGAAGTTTTTGGAGGGTTGCGCTTCGCTCCATTTTGTTTTGTATGTAAAAACCAGCCAGCTCATTGATCTCCCTGTAGTTTTTAATGCTTGGAATGTTTAGTCCATTAAATACAATATCGAGATCTTTCCTGTATTCAACAATAGGTAGCACACCTGATCCAATACAATCAAAAATACGAATATGTAATCCGTTAATTAAGCCCGGATTGGAATCGACAGGATAGATTTTAGCATAATTCGACAACTTGTTTACCATTTCAAAAGAAATCGGTTTATCAATGGAAACCAATTTATCTTTTAACTCCGGAAAATATTCAATCCAGCTATTCCAGCTTTGATTCCCATATATTTTCAAATCAAAGTCAGCAAATTTGCTTAAAAACAAACAACGTTTATAGCCCCATGAATGTGCCGTTAAACTGCCAATATAAAAAGCATCGCTACCGTATTTTTCTTCTTCGTCCTTGTTTTTTTCAATTGGGAAATTGAGGGCATCGCTATATCCCATTATTTCATGAAAAATATTATTTATTCCCAGGCTTTTAAGCTGTTCAATCCAATATGTGTCGGGGGAAATGATAAAATCGGCATAAAATAACATGGTTAAATTATAGTTGTTGGTAAAAGTATAGAAAGGATTATCACCGAGGTAAAATCCAACTTTTGTATATTTTTTCATTTCCTTCACTGTATCAGGCATTAACATTTGATTGTTATAAACCAAAACCAGTTCAGGTTTTTCAGTTTTTACCAAATTCAAATACCCTGAATTTAGTTTTTGAAGATATTTTCTTTTAACAGGCCCTGAAAACTTATTGGGGAGTTTATATATTTTATGAAAAAGGTAATTGTATCTTTTATCAAAAAATTCCACATAGTTGATAGATTTTGCTTGAAAACCGTTCTTTGAAAAACCCATTATGAAAACATCTTTCAAAGAATAAATATCCGGAAAAAATAACAATACTCTCATTATGTTATGCTTATAGTTTAAAAAAGTTTCTTAAAAATTTTGAGATGAGTCACTTATATTAGTCTATTGATTTGTTTTTTCAATACAAACATTATCCATAAAAAAACAACACCAAATTGTAAGCCTCTGATTACTTGTTAATGCAACCAAAAGTGATTTAGGCGCCAATAAATAAATTCTCATAATTATATATTCATAATTCGGTTAAAAAGAGAGTTGGAAACACTAAATTATTTGAGCAACTATTTCATCCGGATGATAATAAACATAATTAGCTAATGTAAATAAAATGGATAGCATAAAAGGCGCCATAAAATCTAATTCATAACCTATCATTTGGCGCGAGGCGCTATGTATAACGACAATTCCAAGCATACCAAATATTAATGATTGGGAAAGTTGTTTTAATTTCTTTCTTTTTTTTCCAACAAATGAAAGCCTATTAAGATAAATTGCAATTAAAGACAAAAATAGAATAAAACCAATTATTCCAACATTCATTAATAAATTTTGATTTCCTACATGGGGATCTATATTTAACATATATTCATCTGACCAGCCCCAACCAAAAATTGGACTGGCAAGAAATTTATTCCAAACCGGTTCATGTCTGTCAGTTAACCTTGTTAATGTACCACCAGCGGTTGCATCTCCCCCGACCAGTTGTTCGACAGTTTCAAGCCGGTTGAAAGCCAAATTTAGCTGGCGCTTAAACGGGGTTATCTGAGTAATTAAAATTATGAAAACTATAGAAACTAAAAGGATGTTGGATATTTGTCTTTTTCTTAAGTTTAAAAAATACGGAATTACGGCTACAAATGAGGCTATCATCCATCCCCTTGTAGCGGTAATCCAAATAGAGACAAGGGATATCAATAAAATTATTAAATAATATCTACTTTTCTTCTTTATAGACAAAAAGAATGTGCTACCTATTAATGTCATGTATGATAAATATATTCCCTCAACTGATCTAATAAACTCACTTGCGTCTCCTGCAATTATTCGATTATATCCAGCCCGGACTACACCAAAAAGAGAAAATGCCAAATCGTTCCCTGTAAGGATATGATACCACTGACCTATAAAAACAATAAACAATCCTGCAAAAAGTAAATGAAAAAACTTTTGAATATCTTGAAATGTTTTCAGCAATAGGGGTAGTACCAAAAGCAATGTCAGTGGTAGGAATAATTTAATAATATTGTGGTCAATCTTTGTAGAGAAGCGCAATACTGAATAATAAAAAACTAAAACGATAAATATATTGAAGTAAAAATATTTTGCAAATTTTCCATATTTAATGCTTTTAGCAATTGCAACAATAGTGAAGGCGACGAAAAATGGTACTGGTCCTATGACTAATGGTTTTGTAAAAAAAGAAAAAAAGCCTGCAGCACTTGAGGAAATGAGGAAACCGAATGCAAGCCAAAAATAATCCTTTTTACTGGAATAAAAAATAACCAAAATAGAAATCAATAGGATTTGTCCAATTTCATTTGGCAAAACATAATGAACAAATACTAAAACAAAATACAGAAAAAGAAATTTAAACTCAGATCTAACAAATATTCCCGCCATGCTTATATTAATTTTTAATAATTAAAATGATCTTGGGTATGAGCTTTATATTCATTTGCTGTATTTTCTTTTTTTTTAGGCTAATCTTTAACCACCAACACTTTAGATCCTTCAATAAATTGAAATAAATGATTATAAGAAAAAGATGTAGTCATATTTTAGATTATAATTTTAATGAAATTCTCAGCACAATTGGCTATAAATTTAAAATATTCTCTATCTCATAAAAGAGTTTTTCCCATTTCATTTTACTTGCAATATCAGCAGCATTTTTACTATATACACTCCATTTGCTATAATCTGTCAATAAGTTAAAAAGTATTTCACTTAATTCAATTGCTTCAATATTTCTATTCAGAAGTAAACCACAAGAGTTCATATCACTCATAAATGCTACAATTTCCGGATAGCTCTTAAGTATGAATGGAGTACCATATGCCATTGTTTCTAGAGTTGCCATGTATGCACCACCAATTTCTGCTACATTTACAAAAAGCGTAGCTTCTTCAATAAACTTTGTATATAATTTCAAATCCTCAGATTTGGTTTTGTCTAAATATGGAATAACTTTAATATCAGAGTTATCAATTTTTACACTCAAATCCTTTATTGTAAGTCCAATAATAACCAGTTTTGTTTCAGGAATAACACGTTTTACATAGTTAAAGGCTTCCAGCAGTTTAACAGCACCATCTTTATAATGTTTTCTACCTATGAAAAGAATAGTTTTACGATTAAATTTTGCCCTGATGTCATCATCTGTTTTTTGCTTAATATATCCTAAATTCAGGCCGCCAGGAAAATAGTATAGTTCCGAAGGATGTATACCTTTAGCGACTAAGTCATTATAAACCTGCCGAAAAAGACATATAACCATTGATGATTTAGAAAGGGCATCATAACTTTTTTGGTTCACAGTGGCCTCTGGTCCAATAAGGGTTCGTTTTAGTTGCCACTTTACAAGAAATTCATACGAGCCATCCGAGAATGCAACAATCGGAACTTTAATCCATCTTTTAGCTCCATATGGTGCAATTATTGAAAGTAAATAATCATTTTTATTAATTTTATTTCGATGTAAAAAAAACAATATATTAACTATTAGACGATAGAGCCAGGAGCCGGTAAATGAATATGATATTTTAATTCCAAAAAACTGATAAAAAATTCTATATAACCGGGCAATAAAATAATTAAATAATAACTCTGGTATTCTAAAATAATATTTTGCCTGTATAATTGTTGCCTCATCCCCATAAGTTGATACAAAAGCTTGACTTAAATAAAAGGGTAATCCAGACCAATAATGGATATTTTTAGCATCTCTTAGTAAAATTACAGCTTTCATAGTAAATATGAATGGGGTTTTTATTTTATACTAAATAATATAATACGCAGCTATTTATTTAAAAAATGTTGGTTAAATTACAACCAATACAGGTTTTGAAATATTTCCGATTTGTCGCTTTCCAGTATTTTGAGCATGTACTTAACAGTGTAATGGGTAATGACGATGATGTTTATAAAAGATTCTTTTATTTTTTTAAACATAACTACTTAACGATTTTTTTTATAAAAATATTTAGCTCTTTTAGCTCTTTTATTTTTTGCATATAACTGATCAAAAAAAATATCCCAAATCCGCCCCCCCCCCCGACGACTAACTTTAACAAAGGGTTTTCCAATAAAGAAGTTAAGGTAAATACAACCAAAGCCATAACGGCTGTTGAAATAAACACAGGTATCATATCCTTTAATTGGCTAATTGGTCCATAACCAAAAAGTCTTCCTGGTAAATACGCATTAATAAAAAACGAAATACCTGAAGTAACAACATGTCCTATTACCATTGCTTTAACACCCAAGGGTATTGTAATTATTAAAGCAAGAACTATTAAAGGTAACTTTGATAAATCCACCTTTAAAAACAAGTCAGATCTACCTATGGCACTCAAAATAGTCATATTGATAATACTGATCGGGTAAAAAATCCTGGCAAAACACATCCATTGAAGGAGAGGGACGGCAGGCATCCATTTCTCGGTTAATAATAGCCTGATAAAAGGATCGGCAAGCAAAGCCAATAAAGTCATAACAGGAAAAATGAAAAAAGCAGTCATTTTTATCAAACGGCGATATACCGAAACCAGTCTTTTTTTATCATCTTGCAAAGAAGCCAAAATCGGGAATGTAACCTGTTGTAGAATACCAGTAACGGTACCAGCTGAAGTTTCCGCAAAGGTCTTGGCCCTTGTATAAAATCCTAACTCAGAAGATGAATATGCTTTACCAATAGTAATATTATAAATGTTATTGAGTGTTTGTGCATAAAGGCCGGCAATAAGCAATTTAGATCCAAAACCAAATAACTCTTTAAATGATTGCTTAGAAAACAATAATGAAGGTTTCCATTTGCTAAGAACCCAAAACATTATCACAGTAATTGAGGTACGTATAAGGTTTTGAATTACAAGTGCCCACACACCAAAACCATTATATGCAAAATAAACACCAAATACACCGCCTGAGATAACTGAAACAACATTTACTTTAGCAATTGTTTTAAAATCAATATTAATTGTAAGCCGGGTGCGTTGAACAATGGCTAATGAATTTATTATTATGTTAATTGTTAGCACCCTGGTCAATAATACCAGTTGGGGAGTATTATAGAAATCAGCAATAAGCGGGGCTGAGAAAAACAACACTACATAAAACAGTGTACTAACCAAGAAATTAAAAACGAATACTGTTGAAAAATCAATTTCCGTGCGGTTCTTTTTTTGTATGAGGCCTGCGCCCATACCACTATCAATAAAACTTTGCGAAATGGCAATAAAAATAGATAACATGCCAATTAAACCAAAATCTTCAGGTATCAGGATTCGGGCCAGTACAATACCAATTACAAAACTCCCGGCCTGGACTGAAAATTTTTCTACGGCATTCCAAAGTATGCCTTTGGTGGCTTTGGATTTTAGGGACGGCGTGGTCATTCTTTATAAAAAATCTATTACCGGAGTATTTGTAACCATAAAATATTTTGTAAGCTATTATTTTAAGCTATTAAAAAATCGACGAATATCATTTGTTTCATCTGTTATTCCTTCAGGACCAATATAAGGCACATCAGTATTATTAGTAAAATGCTTGTGTATTTCTTCTTCAAGGTAAGTACTAAATACCCTCACTTGTCCTGTAGTAATTAACTTAGATGGTAATCCCCCAATTACTGATCCAAGTTCAATAAACGAATCATAATTCTTATTTAGCAAACTATTTGAAGCAACAATTGTATAGTCTGGTAAAACAGTACCTTTCAGTATACTGGTTCTGTTACCAATCCAACAGCTCTTTCCTATCAAAATTTCAGTTGACATTGGGAGTATTTGACCAGTATTTATATTTCTTGTATAATGAAAATTAGTATCAAAAATAAGTGACTCGACAGCAATTCTTGTATAAGCACCTATCTTTATACCTTTCCAACATATTATTTTTACTCCATTCCCAATCCCGCAAAATTCGCCAATTTCAAGCACACAATTTTTTGAGACATTTATTGTGCAATCAACACTAAAAACTGCAGAACCATTAAAAATAATTGTACCTCCGATATCAAGTAAAGCTCCTCCTTTAGAAGCAGCAAAACGGTCGCTATTATAACCAATTTTTATCATTCCTTTGTGAACAATACCTTTAATTATAATTTTACCGCCTAAACTACCTAATGTAATATTTTCATAAATTAAAACAGGTAATTTAACAGCTTGCGAAAAAGGAATTAATTTCAAATTAAAATATAATGATTTAATCCATCTAACCCTGTTTATTTTCGTATGAAAAAGAAATCTTAGGCTCTTTCTGGCTATTATTTTTACTTCTCTTTTCATCTTAACATTATAATTATCATTTTAAATTAATTGTATGATTATTAACTGTATTTCTAATTTCTTACCCAAGTGTAAAAATAGAATATAAATACTGACAAAACATAATGGCACTTAGAATACAACAATCAACCAATTATTGAATACTACTATTATTATAAAAACATATAACGCAAAAATAAAACTATACACAAATAATGATTGATTTATAAAATAGAGAACTAATTCATTATTTGGCGATATGAGGATTGCTGTTAAGTCATTCTTTTTAGTTTCACAGTATTACTCAATGCTTAACACTGTGCTATTTATTAAAACTATTAACATAATCAACAACTTTTATTACATCTTCATCTCTTATCACTGGGCTTATTGGCAAACTTAAAACTTCTTTATGTATTTTATCAGTAATTGAAAAAGATAAGTTTTCCCACTCATTATATGCCTGTTGTTTATGTGGAGGAATAGGGTAGTGAATTAACGTTTGTAAACCATTAGCATTTAAATAATCTTGCAGTTTATCACGATGCTGAGTCCTTACTACAAATAAGTGCCATACATGTGTTTCATTAACTTTCGGTAAATTCGGCAAAATGATTTCAGCATTATTAATCTTTCTAATGTAATAATCAGCAATTTCTCTTCTCCTTTGGTTTTCGATATCCAAATAATTTAGTTTGACGTTAAGAAAGGCTGCCTGTATTTCATCCAACCGGCTGTTGAATCCCTGGTAATCGTTCACATATTTTTGTTTACTACCATAATTTCCTAGTGCCCGGATCACCTCTGCCAGTTGGTCATCATTGGTTGTTACAGCACCGGCGTCGCCTAAAGCTCCAAGGTTTTTTCCAGGATAAAAACTAAATCCTGCAGCATCGCCCAATGAGCCTGTTTTTTTTCCTTTCCATATTGCACCAATTGCCTGTGCATTGTCTTCAATGATTTTTAAGTTGTATTGCTTTGCAATATTTTCCAATTCTTCGCTCCAGCAAACCTGGCCATAAAGGTGTACAACCATAATTACGCGGGTGCGTTTGGTGATGTGTTGTTCAATGAGGGAAATATCCAGATTATAAGTGTTAATATCCGGCTCAACCAGCACCGGTTTCAGGCGGCTATCTGTTATTGCTAAAATAGTTGCAACGTAAGTATTTGCAGGTACTATTACTTCATCCCCTTCCTTCATTAAGCCAAGCTCCAAATAAGCTCGCAATATTAATCTTAAGGCATCTAAACCATTTCCTACACCAATTGCATGTTTTGCACCAATGTATTTTGATAAATTTTCCTCGAACTTTGTAACCCGATCCCCTAAAAGGTACCAACCAGAATCAATAACTTCTGAAGCAGCTTTTTTTAATTCTTCAGCATATTGTTGATTGACCTTTTTCAGGTCATTTAATTTAACCATTTTAAATCGTTATTAGATTTTATTTTGCCAGGGATAGCCTCTGTATTCTGTCAAGTAATCTTTCCAGGGGTAAACCATATCTCCACTTGCATCTTTTATTTCCCTTACTGACTTTACGTCTTTACCAGGATTCCCGATAATAAGTCGTTCATCTGCTACACTTCTTGTAACCATTGCTCCTGCACCTATTATCGAATTCTTACCTATAGTTATACCCGGAAGGATAATAGCATGAGAAAATATTTGAGCATATTCTCTAATAGTTGTCCGTTGAAACTCTCCGATTGGAGGATGTTTAACATTGGTCAGCACAGTAAACGGGAATATCCAGACATAATCTTCAATTACATTATTTTCACTTAACATAACTTTACTATGAATTCTAACATAATTTCCAATTTTTGAATAACCTGGTAGTTCTGAAAATGAACCAAAACTTGTGCTATTTCCTATGATGGATTTTTCTCTGATAACTGTATGATGCCCTGTTTGAAAATTATTACCAACAATTACATCTTCGTAAATTGTTGTAAAAGATCTAATTATTGCATTTTTACCAATCTTTGTTTTTTTATGAAAATGTTTAGCTCTATTTTTATAATATCCTGCTGTTGGTTCACCGATAATACAGTATGGGCCGATGAATGAATTATCTTCTATTTCAACATTATCATAAATAATAACCCCGTGGCTAATTACTACATTTTTCCCAATTTTTGCTTTTGAACTTATTTGACTAGTAGTTCGTTCTTGATATATCATATCAAATAGCTTTAATTTCATCCATTTTATATTTCCAACGAAAGATTACAGGCTCATTGTTTATTTCATCAATGCCCTTATAAATCCTTTCCTTAAGTTC
>JAUVJI010000100.1 GCA_030596605.1 Bacteroidales bacterium | reverse complement strand
ATTCATTGGGAATTCAAAATGATGGAACACTTGCAGGCCCAGAAACCCGGTGGGGAGGGATAATGCAATCATTTCCTGAAGTAAATTATGATATTAACTATATTGATTTCTGGTTAATGGATCCATTTGTTTATGATGAAAATATTTCAGGTGAACTATACATCAACATTGGCACCATCTCCGAAGATGCTTTACGGGATAACAGGCATTCCGATGAAGCCACTATCAATTTATCGTGGTTTGATAATGATACTACTATTTGGGGACTTGTTCAACCTGAAGGCATATGGGTTTCACAATTTTCTTCTAATGTTCAGCAGGATTTTGGCCTTGATGGATTTAGAAATTCCTATGAGAGATTCTATTTTGATGAATACCTGAGTATTATTCAAACGATGTGGTCCCCAGAAGTTTATGATAAAATTTTCAATGACCCTTCAAATGATGATTACCATCCTTATTTAGGAGATGATTATGATGAAGACCCGATCTACAGCAGTATTATTGAGCGTTATAAAAAATACAATAACAACGAAGGGAACACCCACCATATGATACTATACCCTAACATCCAATGGTTTAGACCATCTTCTCATCAGCCGAACAAAGAAGATGTTGATGACAATGAAATATTGACTACCTCCAATTCCTATTTTGAATACAGAATAAACATTAATGCAAATGAAATGCTGGTTGGATTAAACTATATAGAAAATATTCTCGAAAATTCTATGGATTTAGCCAATGGTGAAACTGACTATATTAAATGGTATCATTATAGAATACCAATTGAAGATTACACTTCACAATTTGGAAATATTTCATTGAATGATGATTTTGAGTCAATCAGGATATATCTCACCAATTTTCAGGAACCAATGGTTCTCCGCTTTGCGACCCTGGAATTGACCGAAGAATAAATCCATTCCCTAAATTAACCTAAACTTTTATTTTCAAATAAAGCTTACAACAGATATTAACCAATCATTAAACTGGAATTACTACATTTGGAGGTCAATTTTGATAAGCATCAATGAATTTCAGGAAACTTTTTAAAATACTTGGACCCGGATTGCTTTACGCAGGCGCTGCTGTTGGGGTATCACACCTGGTGCAATCAACACGGGCAGGCGCCGGTTATGGTTTTGATCTTCTGTGGATATTGATCCTCGCCAATGTGATCAAATACCCTTTTTTCGAATTCGGGCCACGTTATGCAGTTTCTACTGGAAAAAGTCTTATTGACGGATACCGCCAGATCGGGAAGTGGGCAGTGGTTTTATATGCGTTGCTGACCATCGCTACCATGTTTACCATTCTGGCAGCAGTGACCATTGTAACCGCCGGGCTTGTCGGAAGCGTTTTCAACATCCCACTCGATCCTGTTTGGATAAGTGCAATTATCCTGATTATTACCATGATCGTTTTAATGATTGGCAGGTATGCTATTCTTGACAAACTGATCAAACTGGTTATTGTTTTGCTGGCCTTATCAACAGTTATTGCCGTTGCTTCGGCATTTGTGAAAGGATATTCTCCTAATCCCGATTTTGCTAACAGTTTTTCATGGATCAACAATCTCGACATTTTTTTTCTGATCGCTTTTATTGGCTGGATGCCGGCGCCGATTGATGTTACCGTCTGGCAATCGTTATGGACATTAGCAAAAAATAAAAACCTAAAGTTCAAACCGAAACTCAGGGAATCCCTCCTCGATTTTAAGATCGGTTATATCGGAACTACATTGCTTGCTGCTTGTTTCCTGTCACTCGGCGCTTTGGTGCTTTATGGCTCAGGCGAGGAGCTTTCATCAAAAGGGGTTGTTTTTGCAGGACAACTGATCAATTTGTACACGGCAAGCATTGGTCCATGGGCCTATTATGTGATTGCCATTGCCGCTTTATCAACCATGTTCTCTACTACTCTCACGGTTCTTGATGCTTATCCCAGGGTGATGAAACCACTTACTGAAATTTTCATCCCTAAACTTAAAAAAGTAAAAACCCGTTTTGATTGGGAAACCTGGATGTGGATCATCATTGTTGTTGCCGGAGCGCTGATCTTGTTGAGCGCATTGAGTGGCGGTATGCGGTTTATGGTTGATCTGGCAACTACATTGTCGTTTGTTACAGCACCGCTTTTAGCAATTTTAAATTATAAAGCAGTAACAGATAAACATATGCCTTTAGAAGGGAAACCCAAACGCTGGCTGAGGATTTATTCATGGATTGGGATTGTCTTTTTAAGTGCGTTTACGGTTTTTTATCTTTTGTGGAGGTTTGTGATTTAGTTAGAAGTTACGAGGCTTGGAGACGTTCTTCGGACTGCTAATGACATCGAATCTTAAGTACTTGGTTTAGTAAGCCTTTGTGTTTTAGTGCCTTGGTGGCTAATATTTGATTGTTTTTCTTGCCACTTC
The DNA here is from genome assembly GCA_030596605.1 of Bacteroidales bacterium. Lineage (GTDB taxonomy): Bacteria > Bacteroidota > Bacteroidia > Bacteroidales > JAADJA01 > JAADJA01. The sequence goes on along the minus strand of JAUVJI010000100.1, from coordinate 13,428 downwards.
AAAAGGAATGCCTATGGCAAAAGACTCAAAGGCACCAAGAAATCACTAAGACATATGTCACTATATTTTAAATTTCCGTACGCAGGGTTCGAGGTCTCAGCCTTACCTAAATTTTTGACTTTGGTCATATGTTCTCCTTCACTTTAGCTTCTACCTTCGTTAAAACGACGGCAGACAAGTCGGAGGATAAGAGTTACGAGATTGTAAAGGAAATATATTTAACTTAGCAGCAAACTGATTTAATTTAATAATATATTTGAAAAACTACATTATCTCAGATTACAGGTAGGTAATTGATACTTTTTCTGAATATAATAAGTTATAAGAAATTATGATTAAAAAAATCCTGAAATGGTTTGGAATATCAATGGCAATAGTCATACTTATTCCCGTAATTATTATTACTATCATCGGAGGGGGTTTTGGTGAAAGATCAACTGATTTTTTATTAAATGAAGGAAACCCTATTGTATTTGCTCACAGAGGAATGACAAATTATTATGCAGAAAATAGCATGGAGAGTTTTATTCAATGCGAAAAAATGGGATTCAACGCTATTGAAATAGATATACGCATTACAAAAGACAATCGATTAATGGTATTTCATGATGAATCATGTAAAAGGCTTTTGGGTATTGATGGCAATATAAGTGAGATGAATGCTGAAGAATTTCAAGATTTACATTTGATCCATAAAGATTTGAAGACTAATAATAAAGTTTTATCACTTGATCAATTTTTAATAAAATTCAAAGATTCACAGATTATATACCTTGATATTAAAGATGACAGAAAAATTGTGGCAGATAGCTTGCTCCATTACTTTCAGAAATATGATATGTATAAAACAGTTTTAGTTGCAGATGAGAGTTTTATTTTCATGTCATATATTAAATTTAGAGATCCGAATATTATAACTATTATGGAGGAAGGAATCAAAGAAGGTAGGGAATGGTATTACTATTTAATGCCCAGAAATTTCAAACCCGATTTTTATGCAAGTTTTTTATTTGAAGTGAATGAGGAGCTTATGAAATTCTTTATAGATACTAAGCTGTTGCATAAAAAAATAGTTTATGCTGTAACACATGAAAATATTGATGATGTGTATGAGTTAGGTATTCAAAATATCATATTGGATTATGACACGACTTTAGGCAGCATATCGGAATTAGAACTTCGATTAAAAAATAATAGTCTCAATTAAAAAGTAAAATCATGAGTAAAGAACTTCAAAGCAGTGCCCCGGCAAGTGCCGTTTATGGACTGGGTTTTATTGGAGCAGCAGTTTATTTTATCTCGCATGCCACCGGCTTCTGGATGGGCGTATTGGGATTTTTAAAAGCCATAGTCTGGCCTGTATTCTTAGTGTACGAAGCATTTAAGTATTTGTTGGTTCAGGGTTAAAGGTAAAGAAGCCGGTTTGGGTTATAGGTTAAGGTAATGTATTAAATTTACTTCATTTATAATTTACCATATCTATTACAACTATTATTCATTTCATTAATACGTGGAAGTGTTTTTGGGGTAAATTGTAATAATTTATATTTGCTATCATAATGAGGGTGGTTTCTTTTATAAATAATTTATGAGTGATCCTCACACTAAATTAATATCATATGCGATCAATAGTATTATTATTTTGTACTTTTCTTTTTCTATTCCAAAATACTGAGGCAGGAAATCATTTTTTATTGCCCGCCGACAAAGAAAAAAAAGAAGCCCGGGAACTTGAAAAAAAAGCACGCGGCAGATACCTGTGGCTGGGAATTGGCCTTTCGCACGTTAAGTTGATAGATAATGCAACTTCCCCCCTTCTCTATAAAGGAGTTGAATTTCCATTTATATCGTTGGGTTACCTTGCCCATTCTGAAAAAAAAGTCAGGACATTTGAATTTGATTATAGTTCCGGATCGTTAAAAACACGCACAAATACCGACTGGCAAGATTTGAGAACCAGTAGTTATTATATTGTCATGCGGTATAGTCAACTGTACAGATTGAGGCAAATATTAAATAATAAGATAAACTGGTATCTTGGCCCGGAAGTGAATTTTAATGGCCATATCCGGTACAACGAAAAGTATGAAAATTCGGCTGTTACTTACGATAATTATTTCGGGCTGGGTATATGCAACCGTTTTGAATTCCCTTTTCGTATCCGAACCCGAAAACTCAGGTTAAGCTGGCAGCTCTCATCACCTATAGTTAGTTTTCTCATAAGGCCATCCTATGTTACCATGGTTCATTATTTCGACTCAAATATAATGTCGACTATAAGTACTGAAGGTGGTTTTTTTACACCATTTAATATACGGTCGCAAATGGAAATTTATTATGTGCTTAAAAATCAAAATATGTTCAAGCTAAGTTATATCTGGAATTTTTATCATCATAATCCGGGATATAATAAAGCACAATCAGCCTTCCATGGGATACAATTTTCATTTATTTTCAAGTTTAACAACCATAAAGAAAAAAAATAATGAAAAACCTAATATACATAATTACGCTGCTTTTTATCCTGTCATCTTGCGAAAAAGTCCTGATGGAAACAGAACCTGCCAACGATCCTGCAACAAACTTTGAATATCTCTGGTCGACTGCAGACGAAAAGTATTCATTCTTTGACTACAAGGGAATTAACTGGTATGAAGTTTATAATGAATACAAACCTCAAATAAATGACGGGCTTACAGATGTTGAGTTGTTTGATATTCTTGCAGAAATGCTGAATAAACTTCAGGACGGACATGTGAATATCATTGCCCCCTTCGATATATCCAGGTACAATATTGATTATTCCTCACCTGAGAACTATAATTTCAGGTTGCTTGAAGACAATTACATTGGTTGGGATTACAGGATCACCGGACCACTTATCAATACTTCATTCGAAAGGAATGGAATAAAGATAGGGTACATTTGCATAAAAAGTTTTAGTTACTTAATTCAAGAGGCTGATATTGACTTTGCCCTGAACAGCCTGGAGGATACCAGGGGACTTATTCTGGATTTAAGAGGAAATGGAGGCGGATATATTTTTAATGTTTTTTTATTGGGTCCCAGGTTTGCAGATATGGAAAGATTAATTGGCACTTCAGTCCAGAAAGATGGCCCCGATCATGAAGATTTTACGGAAGCTGTTGATATCAACATGGAACCTGAAGGTGAGTTTCAGTGGACAAAACCGGTCATTCTCCTTACCAACAGGGGATGTTTCAGCGCCACATCTTTTTTCGCTTTGGCGATGAAAGCTTTTCCACATGTAGTTCAGGTTGGTGATACTACCGGCGGAGGATTGGGTGTACCTGCCGGATTTGAACTTCCGAACGGTTGGGGTTATCGTTTTTCGGTTACACAAACTTTTAGTGCAAATGGTGATAACTGGGAAAGCGGTGTTCCACCTGACCATACCGTATGGATGGATCCTGTGCGTGAACTTAATGGGATTGATGATATTATGGAAAAAGCAATTGAGATAATAATTAATAACTGATTATTGCTAAGTAGAAGATGTATAAAAAAAATTATAAACTAAAACAGTAATGATCCTTCTGTTATTTTATTTGTTTCTTGCCTTATTTGTCTCATTCCTGTGTTCTGTAATGGAATCTGTTTTACTTTCAACACCTATATCTTTCCTTAATGTAAAAGAAGAAAGAGGTCATAAATCAGCAACAACATTTATTAAATTAAAGAACAACATTGCAAGGCCATTATCAGCAATACTTTCTTTGAATACTGTTGCACATACTATTGGAGCAGCAGGAGTTGGGGCACAAGCAACAAAAATGTTCGGTGAATTATATTTTGGTATTATTTCTGCCATCCTTACACTTCTGATATTAGTTTTTTCCGAAATAATTCCTAAGACGATTGGTGCAAGGTATTGGAGAAGATTGGCATTGGTTTCCGGAAAAATTATAAATATAATGGTAATTATTACCTTTCCTTTAGTGAAAATGATGGGTTATATAACAAAGCTATTTTCCGGGAATATAGATGATCTGTCAGTGAGTAGGGAAGAAATATCGGTGATGGCTAATATAGGAACAAAAGAAGGAATTTTTGAGGAAAAAGAAAATAAAATTATTCAAAATTTAATTCGGCTTAGAACTGTAAAAGTTTCTGAAATAATGACTCCAAGAGTTGTAGTTTCGGTTGCAGATGAGAATATGACTTTAAAAGATTTTCTTAGAAACAAAGGGTTTTTGCATTTTTCACGAATACCGGTTTATTCAGAAAATATTGAAAATATTAAAGGGTATGTTTTTCGACAGACTGTTTTCGAGAAACTTGCCGAAGACCAGACAGACTTTAAACTTAAAGACATTAAACGGGATATTGTAATAGTACACGAGGCAAAACCTTTATTCAAAGTATGGGAAACACTTTTAGAGAAAAAAGAGCATATTGCCCTCATTGTTGATGAATATGGCGGTATGGACGGGATTGTAACAATGGAAGACATTATTGAAACCCTTCTTGGATTTGAAATAATAGACGAGAAAGATACTATTACAGATATGCAGCAATATGCCCGTGAAAGATGGAATGAACGAAAGGCCAAGTATAATATTCTTTATAATTCAGAAAAATAATTTAATATAAATTAGAAATCCACCTTCTTTGATGGAGGTTCTGTTCTTTTTTTTATACATGATAAATCTCATTGGAATATTGGAATAATGGAATGTTGCCCGCCTGACCATTCGGGCAGGGAATTGGTACCCGTTCTAATTTTTGCAAGTAACAATTTTTCCATTTTCCATTCTTCCATCATTCCTTAAATGGTGTAGATGAGGTGCCCATTGGGTGCAACTCAAAGCAATCTTCTTAGAGGGTGGTTTACTATTTCAGAATTACTTCTTTGGAGGTATAATTTCACCACAAAATTTACATTTTACTTTTTCAATTCTTTTGCTGGTTAAAACGTCCTGGATTTTTTTACATTTAGGACACTCCCGTTTCTCACACGAACAAAAAATACACATAAGTTGATGAATCGGATTCATAATAATTCATTTAATAAATTATTAAACATTTTATCGTTTTACAAGATACTAAATATTTGAATAAGTTTGAAAAATATATATTAACATCCAGGGCTGTTCAATTCTAAAATAATGAAAATCGGCAAAAGAAATAAACATTTCGTTTTTAATAATTAATAAAATCATTTCTTATTTCTTATCAGGAACAAGCTAATTTTGATTCCCATAAATTAGTAACTGGTAAGCTAAATGGGTATTGTAAATGTTGAAATAAAAACATATTGTTCCGATCCACAATTAATCGAGGAAATTCTTCAAAAGGAAAAAGCCAGGTTTATCGGCACCGACCATCAGGTTGACACTTATTTTAATGTTACCAACGGAAGGTTAAAACTAAGGGAGGGAAATATTGAAAATGCCCTTATTCATTACAATCGGGAAAACATTCCCGGTCCGAAAAAATCAGATGTTTTACTTTATAAAACTAATCCCAATTCAGGTTTGAAGAAAATACTTTCCAAATCAATTGGAATCAAAGTTATAGTAGATAAGGAACGAAGGATATTTTTCATTGACAATATTAAATTCCATATTGATAAGGTTAAAGGGCTTGGTTCATTTATTGAAATTGAGGCTATTGATAAAACCGGGCAAATGGATCAGACAAAATTATTTGAACAATGTCGGCGTTATTTAATCAAGTTTGGGATAAAAGAATCCGACCTTATTGAAGTTTCTTATAGTGATCTTTTAATTAATAAAAATTTCAAGTAGAAGTGAAGATTAGAATTCAAATATTTGTAGCACTGTTCTTTGTATCATTTGCTCTTATTGCAGATGATCTGGAACATTTATCAGTCAAAGTAAAACAGGGAGACGGAGTTTATTCGCTGTTAAGAAGATACAACCTTAACACATCCAATTGTAATATTGAGTATTTCAAGGACATAAATGGACTCAATAATGATCTGAGCCTGATCTCCGATAAATCATACAAACTTCCGGTATTTATTTACAAATACGATGGTACAAGTATCCGGTCGACTATTGAAATCAACGATTGGAGTTTAGCGAAAAAAATTCAAACCTATAACGAATCTCTTTATTCAAATGGATTACGGAGCAAAGATTACAGGGAGGATAATATCCTTTGGGTTCCATACGACCTGTTATATTGTGATGGTTCATACATTATTGATAGTGAGTCGAAAAAAACTATTTCTTATCCTTTGTTTGGTTATAAACATGAAAAAGTTGAGATCAAGGATTCAAAACTGAAAGGAAATGTGTATTATATCGTTGCCGGACATGGCGGCCCCGATCCCGGAGCTATTGGCAAATACGACGGACATAAACTTTGCGAAGATGAATATGCTTACGATATAGCTTTACGAATGGCTAAAAACCTGCTTGAGCACAATGCTACGGTAATTATGATTATTCAGGATAAGAATGATGGTATTCGAGATGAAGCAATCCTCAAACCTGATAAAGATGAAGTGTGTTATAAAAACCAAAAAATTCCCTTAAATCAGATCGCCCGATTGGATCAACGTTGCATAGCCGTAAATTCGCTTTATAAAACCCAAAAAAAGAAGGGAGCTAAAAAACAACGTGTCATTATATTGCATGTTGACTCCAGAAGCAGTAGTCAAAGGGTCGATATGTTTTTCTATCACAATCCTAAAAGTAAAACAGGAAAAAGCCTGGCAACCACCCTCAAAAATACTGTGGAAGAAAAATACAATACACACCAGAAAAACCGAGGTTATTCAGGTACTGTGAAAGCACGAAACCTTCATTTATTACGTGAGACACATCCGGTAGCTGTATTCATTGAACTTGGCAATATCAGAAATTCTAAAGATCAAAAACGGTTTCTTATCCAGGATAACCGGCAGGCTGTAGCTAATTGGCTGGTGGAAGGCTTGATGCGTGAAAAGTAATTCTACAGGGTTACCGGTTGAATAGGGGGGATTGAGGAAATATTTACAGGAGTTGATTGAGTTTTTAGCAGACCATTCCTGATTAAGTTGTAAACCCTGATGAGCGGTAGGGTATTTTGTGGTTACCATTAACTCATTTAATACTACCGATAACTTTTTATTTCAGAATTAACTTGACAAACCTCTTTTATTTTTTTACTTTTGGTTTCATATTGTTTGAGCAAACCCATACCTGGAAGACTGAAGACAGATTAGCTCAATACTGATTCAAAAAATTTTATCAATGGCAACATTGTTTAATTATGCCGACAACAGCACAGGCAAAGCAGCGGATATGGCACAGGGTATCCTTGAATTCGCTTATGGCTACAACTACTGTAACTGTTTGCCGGTAAACGATACTTCAGCATGGAAGAGTGCTCCGGCAGCACCAATTTCCAAAGCAAACGAAAGCGGTTTGTTCATTGAGGCAGCTCCCAATCCTGCTAAAAGCTGGGTAGCGTTTAACTATACATTACCTGCATTTATAAATGAAGCAGTTTTGGAAGTAACAGATGTGAAAGGAAACAGGGTGGCCTTATTTGATATTGAACAGGATTTTAAACAAAAGGTTTGGGATATTCGGAAAGTTAAGTCGGGTGTCTATATCTATACTTTAAAATACGGTTCCGTAACTGAAAGCGGCAAACTTGTAATTAAATAGATCATTTATTAAATGGATAGTATCTGCAAATTGCAGATATTATCCATTTTCTTTTAAAAATTACAATTATGAGAAATTTATTAATAATTGGTTTTACGCTTCTTTTCCATACAGCTTCATTATGCCAGGTACCGAAAATTACCTGGCAGCAGTGCTATGGGTCTTCTGATTTAGATCATACCGATTGTATTATTGAAACAGATTCAGGGTATTTAATAGGGATTACACTTGATGAATATGAACCCGGTATAACAAACTGGCATGGGTTAGTTGATATTTGGCTTATTGAGACTGATACTATTGGTAATATAATTTGGGAGAAATGTTATGGTGGTAGCGGAGGAGAAGGCCCCCAGAAGCTTATTAAATCAACGGATAATGGTTATTATATTGTAGGCAGTACAAATTCGGAAGATGGTGATGTGCAATCCTACAACCATGGAGGTGGTGATTATTGGGTAATAAAATTAGATTCTGAAAAGAATATCACTTGGGAAAGATGTTACGGTACTCCTATTGGCGAAGGCCCAAGAGATGCCTTACTTACCCCGGATGGCGGCTTATTAGTTATGGGCAGGATACACGGTTCGGGTGGTGATGTGTCGGTTTATTATGGCGAAAATGATTTATGGCTATTTAAAATTGATTCCGTTGGAAATCTGGAGTGGGAAAAAACCCTTGGTAACCAATGGAATGATAATGGAGCATCAATAATATTAAACAGCGAAGAAAATGTTATATTAATTGGTGCTGTTGCACATTATGGTGGTATGGTTGAATGTGATACAGATGATTATTATGGCGATGTATGGGTTGTTGAATTGGATTTACAAGGGAATATTATTTCACAATATTGCTATGGGGGGAGTTATTATGATTTAGGATATGTTATTAAAGAATTAAATAATGGATATATTTTCGCTTCTGGTTCTAATTCAAACGATGGGGATGTTTCCGGCCATCATGGACCTGCCGGAAATGCACCGGATGGCTGGCCTGATATCTGGATTGTAAAAACTGACTTTCAAGGTGAAATAGTCTGGCAAAAGAGCATCGGAGGATATGATAGTGAATATCCAGAATATATAAATCAAACCGAAGATGGAGGATTTATGGTATTTGGTACTACATTTTCCAACAATGGTGATGTAATCGGCAACCACTCCAACCCTGGCTGGGATACGGATATATGGGCTGTAAAGTTAGATTCACTCGGTGAAATAGAGTGGCAGCGTTGCTACGGCGGCTGGGGTAGCGAGCGGATGGAAAACCCACACACTATATTAAAAAAAGATGATTATAATTATGTGATAGCTTCTTCAACAGATTATGTTTCGGATGATGTAGAATGTGATATACATGCTAATGGAGACAGGGATGCGTGGATATTTGAGATAGATATAGAGGACACTACAGGGATAAATGATATGACAGTCGGGGAGGGTAATGTGAGGGTTTATCCAAACCCGGCGGGGGACTATATAGTGTTCGAAGTTCGAAGTTTCCTGCCCGACTGCGTCAGTCAGGCGGGGGAGTTTGAAGTTAAGGAGAAAAGAGAAATTCAGATAATGGATGTTTTCGGACAGGTGGTGGCGCGGATGCCGGTAAAGCAGGAGAAAACTGTATGGGATTGCAGACAAGTACAAAACGGGATTTATTTTTACAGGGTGGAAATAGAAGGGATATTGTATAGCGGGAAAATTGTGGTGCAGAAATAAATCGTATAAATTGACAGGATAGCAGTAGCTGTACAGTACCATGACATGTAGTAGCGTCACACCTCGGCTTGTCGCTACGAATTACCGTTAACTGATTAAATAATTTCCCTGCTTTCTTTAAGATATTTTATAACAAGATTTTCATAACCTTCTGATATCTGTTTTAACAGTTTATACCTGCTTAAAAATTTACAATTATCAATCAACCTGACCGGGACAATTTTACGGGATGTTCCGGTTAAAAAAGAAACATCATACTCATGAATCTGGTTGTAATGAATATTTTTCATCTCAACATTAATACCGGCCTGCTTACATACCTCCATCACTTTTTTTCTTGTGACACCCTGTAAAACTAAATTTTCCGGAGTGGTTACAACCATATCATCTTTAATAAAGAAAATATTTGACCTGCTGCCCTCGGTTATAAAACCATCATTGTTAACAAGTATAGCCTCGTAAGAGTCATTTTCGTTGAGCAGTTTTACTGTAAGCTCGCGAAGCTCCTGATTCCATACTTTTGCATTTGGAATTAATCTTTCAATGTGTAACAAAATGGTTTTTACCCCTGCAATGTACTCTTGCTGCCTGGGAAGATTAGGCATCATTATATATGCAATAAAAAATTCAGATTTTCCGCACCCAAAAATCAGTTTTACCGGGCCACTATTTAAACCATTTATTTTAACCAAATCTTTAATGGTTTTCACAATTATAAACCGGTTATATTTGCATTTACAGTTTGTAAGACGAAATGAGTTTTCAAGCCTGTCGAGATAATCATCCAGGAATAAGGGGATTCCCTCCTCAATTCTTACAACGTCATAAATCACAGCGGTTGAGATATCCAAATCCTGCCATTTGCTAACCGGCCTTTCAATGCTATTTATTATATACTTATCTCCAGCAATTTCGTTCATTTTTCAAAAAAAAAGCAAGTCCGGCCAGACTTGCTATAAGTATCAATTACTTCTATTTCTTTATTGATTCAACATAACAGGCATAACAAGCATAAGAATATCCTCATCCTTATTATCATCTACAGGTAACAGGATACCGGCCCGGTTTGGAGCTGACATCTCAATTTTAATGGTGTCTGATTCAAGGTTGTTGAGCATATCCAGTAAAAACTTTGAGTTAAAACCTATTTCCATGTCCTCTCCATCATAATTGCATGTGAGCCTCTCTTTTGCTTCGTTGGCATAATCAACATCCTCTGATGATAATGTGAGTTCTTTCCCGCTTATTTTCAATCTCACCTGGTTCGTGGATTGGTTTGCATATAAAGCTACCCTCCTGATTGAATTTATAAATGGCGACCGGTCAATGGTTAATATATTGGGATTGTCTTTTGGAATTACGGCATCATAATTCGGATACTTTCCATCAATCAAGCGACAAATCAAATTAACATTCTCGTAAGTGAAGGAGGCATTGGTTTGGTCATATTCAATTTTTACATCAATATTCTCGGGAAGAATATTTTTTAACTGGTTTAATGGTTTTTTGGGTAAAATGAAAGATGTTGAAGTTTCAGCACTGGTATCTGTCCTTTTATAACGAACAAGTTTGTGAGCATCAGTTGCTACAAAAGTCAAATCATCAGGGGATAACTCGCAAAATACACCTGACATAACCGGTCTTAATTCATCATTACCGGCAGCAAATAATGTTTTATTGAAAGCACTGCTCAGGACATCTGATTTTACAGTAATTGAAGTAGCTTCCTCAATGGTTGGTGTGATTGGAAACTCATCACTTTTATGTCCGGATAATTTAAACTTACCCTCACCAGCTGAAATTTCTATACCCAGGGTTTCTTTGTTTATAATAATTGTTATGGGTACATCGGCAAAAGTTTTGAGTGTATCCAATAATAATTTTGCCGGAATGGTAACTACCCCAGGATCCTCTGTCATATCAATAGGAACACTGACTGACATTGTTGTTTCAAGGTCTGATGCAGTTATCAAAAGTTCCTTATCCTTTAATTCAAATAAAAAATCATCCAGAATTGGAAGGGTGTTGCTGGGATTAATTACACCACTGATCAATTGCAGGTTTTTCAACAATACTGTACTCGATACAATAAACTTCATATCAATAATTTTTCGTGGTTTCTTTAGTAAATGATTTCGTAAAATTATTAAAATTTTTAATTGATCTTTTATATTTAAGAAATTGTTTTCTTAACAATTTGCAAACAATAAAATTACAGGGCAATATTTATTGAAATAATTATGAAATATAGCACTTAGGCATTGTTACGAAATAACTTGACCATTCCGGCTTGTTCTTTTGCACGCTAACTGCGTTAAAAAGCCTCGCCATAGCTACGGCTATGTCTACGTTTTTTGCCTTGTTACCGCACAAAATAGCATCGCCTGCTTTGTCCAACTTATTTCGTAATAATGCCTTAATGACACAAAAAAACCGGAGAAGAAAATCTCCGGTTCGAGTGTTTAATAACTAAGTTCCTTACTCACCTGACGTACCATAATCGATAATATCTCCAATTACTTCATGGGTATCGATATCTGTGTTTATTATGATATTATCTGCAATCTCGGTTGTAGCATCAACAATACTGTTTACAACCTGCAGATTATAATATGCATTAAATCCTAACTCGGTAGCTGCAATAAAATGCTCTTCTGCTTTGTCAAATTCTTTTTTGTAACATGCCAGAATTCCCATATTATTTTGAATTTTACCATTGTCGGTGGAGATCAGGGAAGCCTGGTATAAATATACATCGGCCTGATTCAGGTTATTACTGTGGATAGCCGTAATTGCAGCATTATTGAAAGCACGCCAATCCCTGTCGATATGGATAAAAGCAGCATTATAAATAGCTAGTTTCTCATCCGTGCTATAGGCAAGGGTTGCTGAATAAAGCAATTCTTCATAGGATAACTCATCAGGGTTATTCAGCGCCAAAGTCAAAAGATCAATATCTGATTTACTTGTTTCAATGGTTCCTGGCTTCATTACTGATTCCCTCAGATAATAAACAAAATTACTACGCTCAACTTCGAAATTATTAGATACTGATTCTTCAATATCGGTTTCTTCAGCAATAACATTGTTTGAATTTGTAGCATCCGCTAACTGAATACTTTCATTTGTAGTATTTAAATTATCAATGTCAAAATCGATCTCAATGTCTTCATTAACTCCCGTATTGTCATTAGCATTTGCGTAAATGATCGGACTTACCTTAGCAGGTATTTCAATTAACCTTACCTGGTCTGCTACAAAACTTATTTCTAAATTAATATCATTTGGATTGATATCTGTATATGCAAGTTCACTAAAAACAATAGGATTTATTACTTCAACAGGTGTAGCCTGGTCATTACTGAAATTCAGTTCCAGAACAGACTCATCAGGTTCGATACTTGCAAATGCCCCTAAATTAACCAGAGAAACTAATTCAAGGGGTTCAATACTATTATCCGGAACTTCCTTTTCTACTTCAATTCTTTCATCTATTGAAATTTCGTTAAAGGCTAATTCATTAGTATTAATCTGTGATACGATATTTAATGCATTAACTTTATCAATTGCAGAATTAATCTCAAGGTATATATCTTCATCTGTAGAAATCTCATTTGAGGCTAATTGATTTGCATTAATTTGATTCACTACATTAATAGCTTCAACCTGGTCAATTCCAAGATTTATTTCCAGGTAAATTTCATCAGGTTCGGTTGTATTGAAAGCTAATTCATTAATGTTTATCTCTGAAACTATATCAAGAACTGCAATTCTATCAATACCAGTGTTAACCTCAAGGTCAATATTTTCGTCCATTAAAACTTCATTAAGGGCCAGTAGATTCACATCAATTTGATCCGTTAATTGTATAGCTTCAACCTGGTCTATTCCAAGATCAATCTCCAGATAAATTTCATCAGGTTCGGTTGTATTGAATGCTAATTCACTGGTGCTAATCTCAGAAACAATCCTAATCGCTTCAACCTGATCAATTCCCAAATCTATTTCCAGGTATGTTTCATCAGGTTCGGCTGTATTGAAAGCTAATTCATTAATGTTTATCT
>JAUVJI010000050.1 GCA_030596605.1 Bacteroidales bacterium | reverse complement strand
GAACTTAAGGAAAGGATTTATAAGGGCATTGATGAAATAAACAATGAGCCTGTAATCTTTCGTTGGAAATATAAAATGGATGAAATTAAAGTTATTTGATATGATATATCAAGAACGAACTACTAGTGTATCATTTCGTTTAATTTTTGTTGTTCCCCTGTTAGCATAAGTGGGTATATGTTCAGGATTTAGTTTCAATGAAAAATTATAATCTGCAAGGGCTGATTCAATATTTTCACTTTTAAGGTAGCAATTTCCCCGGTTGAATAAAAGAATATAAGTGTCTGGATTATCTCGTGACTTAATCTTACTCAAAGCACTTGTGTAATATAATATAGCAACTTCAATCTTTTTATGAGTCTGATAAATATTTCCTAATAAATAATAATATTCATAATTTTCTGGATCAAGTTTAATTGCTATCAGATAATCAGATATTGCTAAGTTAACACTGTCAATTGCATTGTAGCAATAAGCCCTATTGTGATTATAGTTGGCATCAAGATGATAAAAGATTATCGCTGAATCAAACTGCAGAATTGCTTCTGTATAATTTCCGTTCATCATTAACTCATATCCCTTGTGGTTATAATCATATGACTTTTCAACAGAATCAGCAATTTGACTATAAACTGTTATTGATGAAATAAAAAAAAATAAAATTCCCTGGATAAATTCTTTCACGATCTTTTTCAGATTGGAATGGTATACAAATATAATTCATATTTTGTTTGTACCTAATCTAAATTGCGTAAAAATTTGGAATATTTGGATAAGTAATATACTTTCGGTGGCTTATAAATCATGATTGATATTTCAATTTAAGTATAAAGTAATTATCCATTTATTATTTAAAATTAGGAGGCATAAAAATGTCAGATAAAAAAGCTGACCTGGCAGGACCAGGAATTAGTACTTACGAAGAAGTCGAAAAGATTCTTCCGGCGGATTATGAACCGCTGTTGTCACCAATGAGGAGAATGGAAGCCCTTTATATGGTGAAAGATTACATCGAAAAAAACATGGCTAAGGAGCTGAACCTTCAACTGGTTCAGGTGCCATTGATCGTAAGCAAAGATAGTGGTGTGAACGATTACTTAGATCGTGACGGTTCACGGACACCAATCGAATTTCCATGTGGTTTGGGTCTTGATAAACGGATCGAAGCACAGGTAGTTCAGGCTGCTACAAAATGGAAAAGAATGGCTCTGAAACAATTTGATTGTAAAGTTGGTGAAGGTATCAATACAGACATGCGTGCAGTACGTAAAGATTACTTCCTCGATCATGATCATTCTTCATACGTTGATCAATGGGATTGGGAAAGGGTTATGACCGATGACCAAAGGAACCTTGATTTCATGAAAGACATTGTAAGGAAAATCTGGAAAGTGATTTATGGAGCAAGCCAGATTGCAATGGAAAATTTCCCGGAGTTAAGGAATAGCAAATATCCTGATTTCCCGGAAGAACTTAAATTTTTACATGCTGAGGAAATCCTCGAAATGTATCCTGATCTTCCACGGAAACAGAGAGAATCAAAAGTCATTCAGGAATACCACCCTGCAATATTTATTATTGGTATCGGATCGGTACTAAAAGACGGTTACCCGCATGAGATGCGTGCAGCGGATTATGACGATTGGGTAACACCAACCATTGAGAAAAACGGCATTCAAATGTATGGACTTAATGGCGACATCCTTGTTTGGAATCCCGTCACAAAAAGAAGACATGAGTTGACTTCAATGGGAATTCGTGTTACAAAAGATACTTTGAAACAGCAACTTAAAATTTCCGGCCAGGAAGATTTTCTTAAATTACCCTATCACAAGGCAATTTTAAATGATGAAATTCCACTAAGTATTGGAGGTGGTATAGGTCAATCCAGAACATATATGTATTTGCTCAGAACAGCTCATCTCGGAGAGGTAACTGTTAGTGTATGGCCTGATAAGTTAAAAGAAATTTGTGCTAAGAAGAATATTCATGTTTTAGAATAACATCAGGATCCGTTTAGCAAATTCGTTATACAATACTGTATTATACATTCTTGTATAATACATTTTAATCAATAACTAACAGGTTGAAAAAAACTTGTTAGTTATTTTTACTTATGCACATGCCTCACAAACTCTTCAACAGCAGGCACACCTCCCTGGTAAACAAGGTAGCCGTTATAAGGTTCCCTTTCGGTAATTTCATCGTTCACAGGAGTAAGCATAATTTTTTTCACTTCTTCAGGGTCGTCAGTCTGGCCGAGTGCCCAGCTAAGTTTTACCCAGGCTACTTCAGGTAACATATTGCCCGCAGGAATAATTCCTTTAGCCATCATATCTCTTCCCGTATCATATACAAACATGTGTACGTATCCCCAGATAGTTTGCAACGTCATATACATGTGTACGCCTTTAGCGTGTGCTCGCTCAATGGCAGGGTATAATTCTTTATTAACATGACCGAGGCCGGTCCCGACTATGATAATACCTTTGTAACCTGCATCAACCAACAGATCAATCGTATCAGGTTTTATTCCAGGATAATAATAAAGCATTGTAACTTCATCACTAAAATAGGGCATTATTTTTACATTCCTGTCCTGGCGGCGGGGCTTATAATTTTTTTTAATCGGAATTATTTCTTTTCGACTGACTCTTGCAATCGGGGTATCCCCTATAGTTCTGAAAGTGGAACGATAAGATGAGTGCATTTTCCTAACCCTTGTACCTTTATGTAAAAGGCCATACATATCTGAGGTAGGCCCGAACATGCAAACCATAACTTCGGCAATGTCGGAATGTCCGGCTGCGTGCATGGCGTGCATTAAGTTAAGTGCAGCATCTGAGCTTGGCCGGTCGGAAGATCGCTGTGACCCCACAAGAATTATAGGTACAGGCGAATTTTGTACCATAAAAGTCAATGCTGCTCCGGAATGGTGCAATGTATCTGTTCCATGCCCGATTACAATACCGTCTATCCCGTTTTCAATTTCTTTTCCGATGGCCTTTGCGAGGGACATGTATTGTTTAGGTCCCATATTTTCACTAAAAACAGCAAACACTTTCTCTGTTTCAAGGTTACAGATGTCGGCTAACTCAGGAACAGCTCCATACAATTCACCCGGTGAGAAGGCAGGAATAACTGCACCTGTACGGTAATCGAGCCGGGAAGCAATAGTACCTCCGGTTCCGAACAATTTTACACGTGGCAAGCCGGGAGTCATTGGAAATTCCTTTTCCGGAATTTTATAATTGGCTTTCTTATATCCGGTTTCTTTCATCCCGGTGATAGTTGAAACATCAATTCCAACGTTATATCCGGTTTCTATTTTTAAAACTATATGTTGATCATCATCATTTTCAGACCTGGGTAAAACAGTTCCTTTAAATACTCCTCGTGTGGTTTTTATATCCGCCTGTCCCCATACCCTGACATTATATTTTTTCAATATTTTTAATGAATCTCCTTTATATCCCTGGAAAAAGTCTTGTGTCATTTATGATAATTGTTAAAAGTTATACGTTAATAAGTTAAGCGTTAAGAGTTAAAAGTTATGCGTTATTTGTTATTAAATTGTAATTTGATTGTCTTTTGTTGTATAAATTAAATGCGAAAATATTTTCTAACATTCCTTATTCCATCATTCCACTATTCCATCATTTAACCATTCATTACATAATTGTACAATTCTTTCATCGAAATATTCCCAATGGCCTCTTCCCTTAATTCACCCATTATCCAGTTAAGTTCATCTTTCGATTCCTCAGATCTTTTTATTTCTGAGAATTTTTTCTTCAGGAAGGGAATATGAGAAATGATTTTGTCCTTAGGGATTTTCTTAAAATTTATACTTTCAAGTATCGAATCAAAATCCATTTTAGGAAATTCATAAACCACAGGAAGCATATATCTTGCCAATTCGAGTTCGATATTCTGCTGTTGCAAATACCTGAACATTGCAAAAATGATTTTATAATTAAATGCTTCCGCAGCAGTATAATGTCCTTCAACAAATTTCAGGGTGTGGCCAAAAAATGTCCCGACATATACCGGATCGATTTTAAGGATTTTTATAATCTTTTCGATCAATTGAAAATAATCATGAGAAAAAATGTAAGTGTATGTATCTTCAGGAATATTCCATTTTTTTAGTTGATGATACCTGTCAATAATATCAGAAGGGAGATTTTTACTTAGTTTATCAATTAACACATTAGGTAATGGAATAGGCGCTGAATCGGTATCCGGATACATTCTGTCGGCGCCTGGGAGTACCCGTTCGAAAATAGTTGTACCATCTTCAAATGATTTGCGTGTTTCATTTGGCACTCCTTCAAAAGCCATCTGGCACCTTTCTTCAATTGTTTCAAGGGCAGTTTTAATATCCTCCTCCGGCCCCCAGAATACAATCTGTGCATCTTCCGGTTTTGATTTAAGCAAAGCATGAACTTCATCATAAGCACAATCAGCAGGTTCAAATTGCTCGGAATGAAACATAAATGGCTTTTCGAGACATGCAATAACCTTTAGCCTGTCTTCAATTTCATCAGCAAATATTTTACCGGGCTGTGTAAAAAAAGAAAGAATACTTTTAAAACCAGGAAGGTTTACTGCCACAACTGTATAGTTATTCAATAAAGCTTCTTTCAAAAGCCCGTTTTTTACTTTAAAAATCTTATTATTCAACTCAACTGAACCGATCTTCCAGTTTTTGTAATCTTTTATTTTATTCAGAAGTTTATCTCTGATCTTCAGCAAAGCCCATTGCCTGAATGCTTCGTTATGTGTGAGTTCGGGAATCCATTTGGTCCGTGCAACTCCTTTTATTTCAACTCTTGATCCACCGCGGCAACTCACGTTAACGTCCTGCCGGCCAGCCCCTATTCCGGTTCTAACCAAGCCTGTGCTCCGGTTCAAAAAACGGATATAATCACAAGTCTCCCTAACCTCATCCGGGTTAATGCAATCAGGATAAGTTACTGTTTCAATTAATGGCATTCCCAAACGGTCAGTTCTGTAAACACGGGTGTGTCCGACATCCGAAACTTCACGGCACGAATCTTCCTCAAGACTAAGTTGTATCAGCCTGATTTTTTTATGTTTTATCTGAATCTCACCCTCAACACCTATTATGCCGGTCCGCTGAAAACCTGTCGGGATGCTACCATCTAAATATTGTTTGCGCGTAATATGAACTTCTCCAACTATATTCAGTTTGGATAGAATCGATATCCTAATAGCTATTTCAAGCGCTTCCCTGTTAATTGGAAACGGAGGTGTGTCGTCAATATCATAAGTGCATGCAGTTTTGTTGGATAAATGATAAATGATCTCTTTCCGTGTTTTAAATTCCATTAAAGCAGTCCCATCATACTCTCCAAGTTCGCTTAATGTGGGGCGCATGTGCCGGATCACTTCAGCATCGTATTCATCAGGTTTCTGGTAAATGCCTGCCGGACATTTGCAAAATAGTTTATGCTTGGTCTTTAATTGCTGATGTACTTCCAAGCCAGACATAAAACCGATCCGGTCGTAATCTTTCTGGGTAGCCTCTTTTCGCGAAACATATCCGATGGATTCTTTGGTTCTTTGGAAATTATCCGATGCCCTAAATGTGTCTTTCATTTTCCAGAATGAACTTATAAATTAATAAGCCGTCAAAAGTATGGATTAATGGGTAAATTGCAATTAAGAGTTAACAAAAAATAAAAAATGAATCATATACTCATTTGATCAGTTCAAATAAATATAATTTAGTATTGTTGTTTTATCCGAATGACAATTACAAGAAATCAATAAAATGTATTAAAATATCCGGGCAAACAGATTGTTTCCAAATTAATTAAGGTTTATTATTGGAAATCAATATTTAATGTGTTTTATAAATGGCTTGGTTTCAGGGCTGTTCAATTCTAAAAAATGATATTTAGATTTTTCTCTGTGTAACTCTGTGCTTCTTAGTGTTGCTCTGTGGTATAGCTATTTCACAAAGTGCCACAAAGTTTCCACAAAGTTTCTCAAAGAGAATTTCGAATTTCACTTAAACCATTGAATTTTATTATTTTACATTTATTGCAGTTTATTTGGTTGGTTAGAATTGAACAGCCCTGGGCTTGGTTTTTGAAATTTTGAAATATTAGGTTTTTAATATATTTTTGTTCTACCAAAACGTATATTAAAATTTATCTGAATCAAATGATAAAAAAAAACAGATGAAAAATTTAAAAAGCTCCCGATTCCTGTTTTTATTAATACCTTTTTTAATCTCACTTTCTTCAAAAGCTCAGGTGCAATCAATTCCGGAGGATAGCCTTGAAACGGAATCTGAAGGATCAAAGTTAGATCATCTCATTAAAAGTGAAAGACTGAAGTATATGCCGTTTAGAAACGTATACGGAGTTGCCCTGTCCAGCCCAAATACATATTATCTGAAATACGACCGCTTGTTTGTTGACGGTCTGGAAGCCAATGGAGAAAATGTTTTTATTGATGGTATGCAGGTGGCTGATGGCAACGATTTTCCTTTCAGGGCAATTGCAGAATATCATCATTACCGGTTAAACCAACCCATTTATTATGGTAATGTTGCCGGAAGCCTGATTGAGTTGAAAACGCCTGTCTATAACGACAAATTTTATTTTGACCTGGATGGTTATACAACACTTAATAAGGATTTAAAGAACAATGTGGTTGAGTTGAACCTCGGTGGTCCAATTCGTTTTTCAAAAAAAGGAAAAAATAAATTCGCCCCGGTATTTTACCTGGCATCCAATTATTCATTTACCAATGACCCTTATCCAAGTAGCGAGAATAAGTACAGGGTAACCCAAGAAGCTCAGAATTTCCTGACAGAATATCCTTTGAGATCTTCAGGGTTAACAAGTGGTGGAACTTACCTTAATGCAGAATTTATGGATCAATCAGATATTGAGCAAGTAAATCTGCACCAAAATGCTGACCGGCAGGCATTTAATTCCTTTTTAAAATTAATGTTTCCCATTTCAAAAGATATTAATCTCTCAGTTGGAAGTTATGCGAAAATTGATAACGGAAGGGCATTTGTCTTTGATAATGCTTTGCTCAATTCTCACAATAATCCTGAAACCTATTTCCAAAATTTTGATAATTACATGAATTTCGATCATAAGATTGATGTTAACGAAGATTTAAGTATTATCTACAATGTAAACTTCCAATATTCAAATTATTATTTCAGGCAACAAGATGCCAGGCATAAAGACAGGTATTTTGAATATGGTTACCTGGGGAAGTATACAACTTATAAAATGCCAATCTACCAATTTGTTGATGAAATTGAAATAAACGGTGAGGTTTACGAGAATGTATATGTTTTAAATTCGTGGGATTATGATACTGCTTACACTTTTCAAAACTTAAATTATAATCCTGAAGCTGCCATGTTTACGGAACAGATTTACGAACTTTATCCAGATAATATTGGGCACTGGCAAAATTCAGATCAGCTGCAAATCCGAGGAGGTTTATTAAATGGTCAGAATCCTCCCGGTGTTTATGGTTATCCTTATGATTTATGGAATAGCCAGGGAACCATATCACCTTTTTCCCTGAATTCGTCAAATGGAAATTATTCCCACATTATTAATTTTGGAAATACGCAAAGAGAAAAATACCGGGGCACATTTAAATTGGATGTAAACTATAAATCACATAATTTTTTTGCCGGAGTTGAATATATGCAAAAAACAGAACGTTCCTATAGCATTGACCCAATGGCCTTATGGGGCAGGATGAGAGGGCTAACCAATTTTCATATTCTCCAATTGGATATAGACAATCCACAGTTTGGTAATGACACAATTAATTTTTACAGATTCTACGATGAACAATCTCAATTCACGTTTGATAAAAACCTGAGACAAAAGCTGGGATTACCGGTTGATGGCGTTGATTATATTCTCACTGATTCTTACGATATGATTAATAATACCATTGATTATTATGACAAGGATGGCGTGATGCATACTATTTATGCAGGTGAGGGCCTTTACACCCTGGATATGTTTTCACCATTGGAGCTCGTGGATAATGGTAAGTATGCCGTCAGGTATATGGGCTATGATCATACAGGAAATAAACTGAAAGGGAAACAGGGTAAATATGATTTTTTTGAGAATTATACTATTGATGCCTATAGGCCATCCTATTTTTCAGCCTATTTGGGTGATAAATTTTCCTGGAAGATTTTTGATGTTTCCATTGGATTGCGAGTAGATAATTTCAATGCCAACCAGCCGGTATTAAAAGATCCTTTTTTATTTTATCCGGCTTATACGGTTGGAGAAATGCCTTTGGTTGATGTTGGAACAACCACCCCAGCCTCTCATCCTGATAATATGGGTGATGATTATGTTATTTATGTTGATCAGGCTGAAAGCCCAACTGAAATTACAGGATATCGTAATGATTTTATTTGGTATGATGAGAATGGGGATGAAATAACAGACCCATTCATCCTTGACCATGGTAGTGGTATTACACCCTTGCTGGTTGATCCGGGACAGGAAGTGGTAAATGCTAATGTATTTGAAGATTATAAAGCAACGACTAATTTATTGCCGCAAGTGAATATAGATGTAAAAACAGATTATGGTAATATTTACGCTTATTACAATTCATTCTCTCAGAATCCGACTTATTTAAATATGTTCAGGCCAGATAATTACTATTTTATTAACTTTAGAGCAGGAATATTTGATAATCCTGATTTAAAGCCTGTGCGGTATGATAAAGTATCAATTGGTTTAAAGCCCCGATACAAAAACTTTTTTGCTGATATTGGATACCTGGGAGTATTCACTAAAAATTACTATTACCTGGAAAGAATGAGAGGAGCATATCCAAGGGAATATACAACCATTGTAAATCACGAAGAAACCATTCCAAATCATAATCTATTTGTTTCATTAAACTATTTTTCTCCCAAAACTTCAGGAATAGGGGCATCTTCTTCTGTAACAAAATCTTTTATATCAGATGAGAACAGATATTACATGAATATATCAGACCTGGTTATTAACTCACACCTTACCTTTAATTTTGGTTATGGAAGGGATTTTATTCTATCAGATAATAAGGCTTTAAGGGCTATTTTTGAAAATTTTGGCATAGGTGTTTATCATCAATTCAGAACCGGCACAAAACTTCCTGTTAAATCGTATGTTGAGCCCGAGTATCTTTATTCACCTAATTTCAGCTTCTTTAATTTCAGGGTTGAAAAAGGGATTTATATTAAGCCTGCTGGTATAACAGCCAGTTTGTATTTTTTGATTGAAAATTTCTTCAATAAACAAAATCTGTTTTATATCGATCCCGTAACCGGTCAACCTGATGATGATGGTTATCTGTCTGCTCCAGAATGGCAAAATGAAATCAACAGCCAAACTAATCCTGATACTTACAGAATGCTTTATCAATACAAACTTATGAATCCGGCTTATTATGATACACCACGAATTATCAGGGTAGGATTGATAGTTAAGATGTAGAATGAGATATGTAATGGAAAATATTATTTTGAAGTATACTTTTGGATTTTCACTGATTTTGATATGCACGTTTGCAGGCCAATATGGAAATCTGATTCAAGCCCAGGAAACAAATAGTGAACGAATCGTTTTTTACAATGTTGAGAACCTATTTGATACAGAAAATGATTCCATCAAAAATGATGAAGAGTTTTTACCTGATGGGCCAAAAAATTGGAACAATTACAGGTTTTATGATAAACTCAATAATATTTACAGGGTCATATTAAGTATCGGTGAGTGGGATCCGCCTGCCATTGTCGGACTGTGCGAAATTGAGAACAGGTTTGTACTGAATCAACTTGTTTATCAAACCCCTCTCAAAAGGTTTGACTATAAAATAATCCATTTCGAATCGCCTGACAGGAGGGGAATAGATGTTGCTTTGATTTATCGTTACCATAAATTTGAACCATTGTCTTCTGAGACAATTCAAATAGATTTTCCTTTCAATTCTTACTCTAAAACCCGCGACATTCTATATGTCAAAGGTGTATTTTTTGAGATTGACACGGTTCACTTGTTTATAAATCACTGGCCGTCGCGCTGGGGCGGTTACCTCAAAACAAAACCAAAAAGAGAGTATGTGGCTTCTCAACTAAAAAGCAAGGTTGATTCTTTATTCAGTACTGATAAAAACCCCAATATTATTATCATGGGTGATTTTAATGATGAGCCCTGGGACGAAAGCATTAAGAATGTTTTGGATGCAAAGATGGATACAACCGGAAATGGTAAGAAATATCTGATCAACCTAATGGCGAAGTATGAAAAGGACTGGTTAACCGGAACAAGTAAATACAAGGAAGATTGGAACATTATTGATCAATTTATAATTTCAGGCAACTTAATTTCAGGACATAATATTATTCAGATTTCAAATGAAGGTGCTCAAATTCATAATGTCGATTTCTTGCTGGAAGAAGATAAAACACATGGAGGCGAAAAACCTTTCCGAACATTTGTGGGATACAAATACAACGGCGGTTACAGCGATCACCTACCAATTTATATCGACATAATCAAAAAATAACTTCAAACTTCGAACATCGAACTGTTCAGTTTAACTAAATCTTATCGCTTTCACCGGAGATATTTTCGTGATAATATATGTCGGGATAATCAGCATCAAAGTACAAACGATCAATGTGCCTGTATTCACAATTAAGAAATGAGATAATTGCAAATTTACAGGAATTTGAGATACATAATATGATTCCTGGTTAAGCTTAAAAATACCTGTTTTTATTTGCAGCATGCACAATCCCAAAGCTACAATGTTTCCCCACAGAAGTCCTTTTCCAATGATGTAAACTGCATTGTACATAAAAATTTTCCTGATGCTTTTATTCCTTGTTCCAAAGGCTTTAAGGGTGCCAATCATATTTGTTTTTTCAAGGATCAGTATCAACAGGGTTGAGATCATTGTAATACCTGCAACCATCACCATTAAAGCGATGATCACTATAACATTTATATCCTGCAATGAGAGCCATTCAAATATTTGAGGTTGTTGTTGTTTTATGGTTTTAGCATCAAGGTTATAACCGATATGGTTATAAACCAAATACCCCATTTCATCAATTTGATTAAAATCTTCAATCAGTACTTCAAAGCCACCAACCTGGTCATCTTCCCATTTGTTAAGTTTACGGATATGGTATATGTCTCCAAATACATATAGTTTATCAAATTCTTCAAGTCCGGTTTCGAATATGCCACAAATGTTAAATTTCCTACCGCGTGGCTGCATTTCATCCTGAATAACAAAATACATGCGCAGGTCATCACCCAGTTTCAATTTTAACCGCGAAGCAAGGCTTTTTGATATGATAATGTCATTGGTTCTTACAGAATCATTCACAACGAAATGACGCCCCTCAATCATTTTCTCCTCGAAAAATGACCAGTCGTAATCACTTCCAATTCCTTTGAGTATAACACCTTCTATCTGCTCATCTGTTTTAATAATCCCAGCTTTATTTGCAAATACCTGTATATGACGAATACCTTCAATAGAATCAAATGAAGGGTAAAATGGTTGATGAATACTCAATGGGGATGGTTCGTATGAAGAATTGATTTCAAAATTTGTAATGGTAATATGAGACCCAAAACCAATTACCTTGTCTTTGATCTGTTTTTGAAACCCGGTTACAATGGCAATGGAAATTATCATAACAGCCAGTCCGAGTGCAACACTGATGGTACCTAATCGAACAATGGGTTTTGAAAAATTGGCCTTACTTTTTGATAATATCCGGCTTGCTATGAAAAATTCAAAATTCAAAATTCAAAATTGTTTCTGCAAAGTTATACCAATTCTTCCTCAAAATGCCCCTTTTTTGTGCATTTTGAAGATTATCCCGAAAACTTTCAGGAGTAAATGCCGACCTGCCTGTACTGGCATATCAGCAGTCATGTGTATATTTCGAAGGAGTATTTGGAATCCTTTTATATCAGATGAAGAGATATGATATTTTGAAGTTCAATAGGTATTATTAAATTATAAAAGTCCGGTCCTAATGAAAAAACAAATCTGTTTCAATGCTTTATGTGTTTTATGAAATTTATTTTCCTGTTGTCTTTTCAATAAAATTATTAAATTTGCCGACTCATTTACCCTGATTACGAGTTTATGATAAATAAAATACAAGGCAGCGAAGATTTCGATTCCACGAACTTTATAATTTTTCTCCATCAATGGCGTAAACCCTTGTTCATAATTACAATTGCCGCCTTTATTGTATCCATTATTTTTTCAGCGCCATTCTTCATCGCACCGAAGTATAAATCTACGGTGATCATGTTTCCGACATCTTCAAATTCCATTTCCAAAGCTTTATTATCGGAGGTTACTGGAGAAAAACAAGATATAATGCAATTTGGTGAGGATGAACAAGCTGAACAACTGCTGCAGATTTTAAGCTCAAATAAGATACGCGACCGGATAATTGAAAAGTACAATCTGGAAGAACATTACGAAATTGACCCGGATTCGAAATATAAAAGGACTAAACTTTATAATACATACGAGAACAATGTAACTTTCAGGCGTACAGAGTACATGGCTGTGAAAATAACAGTTCTGGATGAAGATCCTGTTGTGGCAGCTGCCATGGCCAATGATATAGCTGAATTACTCGATTCCGCCAAAAATACCATGCAAAAAGAGAGAGCAGTAATGGCGTTTAGAATTGTGGGAGCCGAGTTCCTGAAATTGAAGCTTGAAGTACAGCAAATGGAGGATTCATTGTCTAAGTTAAGAATGTTGGGCGTTCATGACTATGAATCACAAGCTGAAATGATAAACCAGCAGTTGGCAATTGAACTGGCAAAAGGAAACAGGGCAGGGATTAAAGTCCTTGAAGAAAAACTAGATGTGCTTGCTAAGTATGGTGGCCCTTATGTTTCAATACGTGATGCATTAGAACATGAAAAAAAACAACTCAGTGAAGTTAAGTCCAAATATGAAGAAGCTAAGATTGATGCCGAAGAGGTTTTACCACAGAAATTTATTGTAAACAGCGCTTATGAAGCTGAAAAGAAATCGTACCCGATACGCTGGATTATTGTATTGGTTTCAACACTCTCGGCCTTTATTCTTGGTATGATCATTCTGGCTGTATTGGATAGCCTGTCGAAATATAACAAAAAAAAAAGAGCCTGAAGTCGACCTGAGTTTCTTAGAGATCGATCAGTATTTTGACAAATTCAGGGCTTTATTTATTATTAAGAAAACTGAGAAGATTCCCGAACGAAAAATCGGGAAAAAAGTAATTGAAAAAGAAGAACATGTTGAAGACAAAAGATCATTCTTTAAAATTAATATAGACATGGAGAGTCAATTTTATCAGATCAACATATTAAAACTTCTGTTGAAGTGGAAGTTTCACCTTCTGATTATCGTAATTTTGGCTGCTATAATAGGGGCTGTTTTTTCTGGTCCTGCATTTATCACACCCAAATTTAAATCATATGCAGTAGCATATCCAGCCAATATTTCACCCTATTCTGACGAAAGTGAAACAGAGCAAATGCTCCAGATACTTCAATCCAATGATATCAGGGATAGTATAATCAAAAAATTTGATTTAGCTACCCACTATGAGATCGATACCGCTTATAAATATTTTTATACAACCATGTTATGGGAGTATTCTCAAAATGTGAGTATCAGTAAAACGGCTTATGAAGGTGTAAGTATGGAAGTAATGGATAAAGATCCTCAAATTGCCTGCGACATGGTTAACAGCATGTTGGATTTTTACAATAAAAAAGTTAAATACCTCCATGAAGGAAAATTTATTGAGGTTGTACAAATGTATGAAAGGGCGATTACGAAAAAACAAGAATATATCGATAGCCTCGAAAATAGATTTTATGAATTAAGTACTGAATATGGATTGCTTGATTATACCAGCCAATCGAGGGAGATTGCTAGGGGCTATTTGAGAACTGTTGATGGATCAGCCTCTTCGAATATCAATACCAGGGAAGTCTTGAGATTGAAAGAAAATATTGAAAAAAAGGGTGGGGAATTTTTACTATTACAGTTTTTATTGGAGCGGGAGGCCACCAAATTTGCTGATCTTAAAAGAGATCATGAAAGAGCATATATGGATTACGACAGGCAATTTTCATATACCAATATCATAACCAAGCCTTTTGTCGCAGATAAGAAATCATACCCGGTTAGATGGCTGATTGTAGTTATATCTGCCCTTGCTTCATTTTTTATCACATTTCTTATAATTTTGATCATTGAGAATTATAAGGGCATGACAAAAAGTTCTTAAGACAAAAATTTCTTAAAATCCTCAGCATTGACTGAAAAAAGCAAACTTATATGGGTCTATTTATTTAGCACATTATTTATTGTTTTCAATTCGTATTTGATCATCAATAATCATATGTGGGGTGCGCTGGTTCCGCTGGCTATATTTATTGTTCTTTTATACTTCATTTCGCTGGATAAAATAGTTTTGCTCATAACATTTTTAACTCCTTTGGCAATTAATTTCCAGGACATGGAATTAGGTTTTGGCATTTCCATTCCTACTGAACCCTTAATGATAGGTGTACTTATTTTCTTTATTGTAAAATTATTGTATGAAGGGAAATACGACAATAAAATACTCCGGCATCCATTAACGGTAGCAATTTTATTTTATTTGATCTGGATGTTTTTTACAAGCATTACAAGCGAAATACCAATGGTTTCCTTTAAGTCATTATTGTCAAAGCTGTGGTTTATAGTTCCGTTTTATTTTTTCGCTATTCTGATGTTTAAAAAATATACGAATATTAAACTCTTTGTATGGCTTTATGCCATTCCTTTTCTGGGTGTTATTTTTTATACGTTGATCAACCATTCAATTCGAGGGTTTGATGAAGAATCAGGACACTGGGTTATGACCCCATTTTATAATGACCACACGGCATACGGAGCTATTCTGGCTCTTTTTCTTCCTTTGCTTTTTATGTTTTCAATAAACAAAAAGTACAACTTTAGTACAAGGGTGGTATCATTTGTATTTTTCTTCATCTTTGCATTGGCGATTGTTTTATCTTATAGTCGTGCTGCATGGATCAGCCTAGCAGTATCACTTGTGGTTTTTATTATCGTTTTGTTTAAAATCAAATTCAGATGGGTTGTTATGACCCTTGTAATATTATTTAGTTTATTCTTTACATTCCAGCAACAGATTTTAGACAGGCTCGAACAAAACCAGCAAGATTCATCCGCTAATTTGACTGAACATGTCAGGTCGATATATAATATTTCTTCCAATGCTTCAAACCTGGAAAGGATAAACCGGTGGCAGTCGGCGATAAGGATGTTTCATGAGAGGCCGTTTTGGGGATGGGGACCCGGAACATACCAGTTTTTGTATGCTCCCTTTCAAATGTCGCAGGAGAAAACTATCATCAGTACAAATGCGGGTGATTTGGGTAACGCCCACAGTGAATATATAGGTCCGCTCGCTGAGAGCGGGATATTGGGTATGTTGTCGGTGATGATTGTATTTTGCCTGGCAGTGTATTATGGACTTAAAGTATACCGAAAAGCATCAGATATAGAGGTTAAGATGATCAGCCTGGCAATCGTACTTGGTTTGATCTCATATTTTATTCATGGTTTTCTTAATAATTTTTTGGATTCCGATAAAGCAGCAGTTCCCGTTTGGGGATTTATGGCGATTATAATTGCATTGGACTTGTATCACAGCAATAAACCGGAAAAAAATGCGTAATGTTATTAGTTTGGTAAGTTTTTACCTGAAAAATAATTAATATAAATCTTGCTTAATAAATATTTTGTATATTTGCACCATTAATTTCCTGATGAATTTCGCTTAAATTTTCTTTGTTCACAGTTTTTAATATAGCAGATTTATTGAATAGTCAAGTAAAGAATCACAGTTAATTCATACATTCAAGTAATTTCCCATAAAATATTAATTAAATAAGAAAGAGATAATTGATTCGATTTCGTCTGAATCGTTAATAATAAAGTAGTATAAAAATTTAATAATAATGTACGATATAATAGAGCTTAACGGAAAGTTGGTTTCAGAGTTAAGAGAGATAGCTAAAAAACTGGAAATACCCAAATTTGAACGCTTAAAAAAGCAGGATTTAATCTATAAAATATTAGATCACCAGGCATTAAATCCATCTGAGGAGCTTCTGAAAAAGGAACAACAAGATAGAAAATATAAAGGAAAAAGAAGAAGAGTAAGACCTGAAGGCATTGAGAAGGTAGCATCAACTGATAAACATTCAGCTTCCGCTTCAGAACCCGTTGCAGCAAAAACTGCAACCATAGAAAAGGAGTTGTTTCCTAATGACAAGAAGAAAGATGAAGTCAAAGTCAAAGTGGAAAAAGATCATAAGCCTCGTGAAAAAGAAGGGGGGCTTAAAGGAGAAGTACTCTCAAAACCTACGGAAGTAAAAGAAAATAAACCTAAAGAGGAAAGAAGGGATAGTGCAGATAAAGACCGCAGGAGGAGAGATCAGGATAGAAGGAAAGATGAGTATTCATTTGAGTTTGAAGGATTGGTATCCAGTGAAGGTGTTCTGGAGATCATGCAGGATGGTTATGGTTTTCTCCGCTCGTCCGATTATAATTATTTGAATTCGCCGGATGATATATATGTTTCGCAATCACAAATTAAACTTTTCGGATTAAAAACCGGCGATACTGTAAAAGGTAGCATTCGTCCACCAAAAAATGGAGAAAAGTATTTTCCATTGATAAAAGTTGAAAAGATCAATGGCAGAATTCCTCATGACGTAAGAGACAGGATCCCATTTGATTTTCTAACACCATTATTTCCTGAACAAAAATACAGTCTGACAGGTCATCGTGAAAGCACCATTTCCACAAGGGTTATCGATATGTTTGCACCCATTGGTAAAGGACAAAGAGGGCTGATCGTTGCCCAACCAAAAACAGGAAAAACTGTATTGTTGAAAGAGATAGCCAATGCCATTGCAAGCAACCACCCCGAATCATTCCTCATTGTGCTGCTGATTGATGAAAGGCCTGAGGAGGTGACAGATATGGCAAGGAGCGTAAAAGCTGAAGTAATTGCCTCTACGTTTGACGAACCGGCTGAGCGGCATGTGAAGATCGCCAACCTGGTACTTGAAAAAGCAAAAAGAATGACAGAGTGCGGGCATGATGTAGTTATTTTGCTTGATTCGATCACACGATTGGCCCGTGCATATAATACGGTTGCACCTGCATCAGGAAAAGTATTATCGGGTGGTGTTGAGGCCAATGCTTTACAAAAGCCCAAACGTTTCTTTGGCGCTGCGAGGCAAATTGAAAATGGTGGTTCATTGACCATCATTGCTACAGCCCTTATCGATACAGGTTCGAAAATGGATGAAGTTATTTTCGAGGAATTTAAAGGAACCGGTAACATGGAATTGCAGCTCGACCGCAAGTTATCGAACAAGCGGATTTATCCTGCCATCGACATTGTTGCTTCTTCCACAAGACGTGAAGACCTGCTTATTGAGAAAGAACAATTGCAACGCATATGGATACTCAGGAATCACCTGGCCGATATGAATCCATTGGAAGCCATGGAATTCCTTAAAGATAAAATACGTTTTACAGAAACAAACGAAGAGTTTCTTATTTCGATGAATGGATAGGAATTATGCTTACTCTATTGAAGGATCCAACAATTGAGGCTCCCAACTTGAATTGGTATATTTAAATTCAGGAACTTTAATGATCTTGGGAGAATCAAGAATATAGGTTGTAGTATCTAAGTGAAATATTTCCTTCAGTGAAGAATGGAAGATTTTATTATCGATCACAAAATTAAATACCGCAGAATCTGCATTAAACCAATTCTCGTTCGTTACATGATAGTACTTTGTAAGTTCACCATGTACCGGATATACCCTTACATTTTGTCGTGAAAACATGGTTGTGAATTTTGCATCCCAATAATTGCCTACCCCTTTTAATAATCCTTCTTTTTGAGCTATTTCATCAATACTTTTCACGCTATCAGGATAATAGGTATAGTAGTTTTTATAATTTGTTTGAGAAAAATTTAATCCTATCAAAATCAAATAATATCCTGCCAGGATGGGTATTCCTGCAAAACTTATCCATTTATAAAATGATTTGAACTTAATCAGAAACAAAGGAATGTTTAAAGCTCCTAAATAAAAGGCATACATATTATACCTGAAACAATCTACATCGGTAAAACTTCCATTAATAATGGGCGTTATAATAATGAAAACAGAAAATAAAGTTGAGAATAAAATATATGTTGACCAATTCGTAAACTTTTGTTTTTGCAAAACATGAGAAATAGAAAAAATTATTCCAATGATAATAGAAAGTATAGATAACAAAAATGCCAGAGAGTTAAAATCGAATTGACGTAGCATATATAAGGTATCGCCTGAAAATTTCTGTGCTGAATCAAAAATGAATTCATAGGAAAACATCCTGTGTGCTAAATCAATATGAATAGGAATTATACTTCTTATATTATTGAATAGAATCAATGCGGAAATTGATGCAGCTACAGTGATACCGGCAAAAATAAATACTCTTGTTCGTTTGATTGGATACTTAAAAAAGAAAAAAGACATAACAACTATCGGGCTGGAAAAAGCGACTAATAATAATTTATCTGATAAAACACCTAACAGAACTGTAAAAAAGGATACAATAAGATAAATCCAATTCCCCTTCTTAATATATTTGATAAATAATAGATAGCCTAATAATGATAATGTAAAAACACTTGTATGATAAGAGTTAATTAACAAAGGAAAGGATAGATTAGAGATATCACTTATTATAAATTTCACCAGGTAAAGCGCTAAAAGTAAATTTGAGAAAGCAGCAATATTATTAGAAGTTTTATTATCAAATATTTGTTTAATAATTGACCTGAATATTATAATTATCGTGATATATTGAATTATTGCAAAAAATGATGTGCTTAGCAAAAAACTTCCGGTAATGTACATTAGGATGAAATACACCATCATATCAGGAAAGAAATTGGGTGCAGGATTGAAATGCCAGCCGTCTAACGGGTATCCATCAATAAATAAATCTTTATATATGGATGGTAGATACAAAGCATCCGACGAAAAAAACCATTTGTATGATATTTCATCTAATGTACAAAAAACGGTTAGTATTAGAAATGAAACCAATACAAGACTACCATAAAAAAGCAATCGGGAAAAAGTGAGTTGTTTAGTCATTTGTGTTCGTTACCTGCATACAAATAGGAATTCCATATTCATCAAATCCTTTGGTTGCAGCTAAGTTAAACAAATTTCCCCACCTTTTCCTTTTTGCTTATTTTTATCCAAAATTATTTTACTCGAATTTCTATTGTACAACGCAGGCATTGACATAGGTTCAACCACAACCAAGATTATCATCACTGATAAAACGAATAATGTCGTTTTCTCAGAGTATTTACGTCACAACACCGAAGTATATCAGAGTCTGGAATCCACTTTACAGAAACTACTCACTGAACTTGGTGATATAGCAATAAAACCTTCAGTTACTGGCTCTGTGGGTATGGGTGTTTCCGAGAAATTAGAGATTCCATTTATACAGGAGGTAATTGCGTCATCGGAAGCTATTATGAAGTTGTATCCTGAAACCGGGATTTTTATTGATATTGGTGGAGAGGATTCTAAGCTTTTATATTTTAAAAACAATGGCCATCCTGATATCCGCATGAACGGCAATTGTGCCGGTGGCACAGGTTCTTTTATTGACCAGATGGCCCAACTACTTGATGTTTCATTGGAAGAACTCGACAATCTTGCAGTGCAAGGAAAGCAAATAAATCCCATCGCTTCCCGTTGTGGCGTTTTCGCGAAAACAGATATTCAAAACCTTTTGAGCAAACAAGTTCCTGTAAGCGATATTGCATTGTCAATATTTAATGCAGTGGCTGTTCAAACTGTCAGCACTTTGTTACAGGGTTTAGATGTTAAACCAAAGATCATCCTGGCAGGTGGACCATTGGTTTATATGAAGAGTTTGAGGCTCGCGCTTAGAAATGTACTTGGTGTTGCGTCAGATGAAATTATCATTCCGGAATATGGTAAAGTTTTTCCAGCTTTAGGGGCTGCTTTATCCAATGGTTTTCCAAAACCACAAATGTCTGTTTCAGAACTTATCAGGCTAATACAAAATAGAAAACCTGTAGAAAATAAACACGATGCTGCTAAATTAAAACCACTGTTTTCAAATCCAGCAGAATTCAGGGAATGGGAAATTAGTAAACAATCTAAAATTTCACTCAGGGGTGATTTTGCAATCTTGAAAAATGAAAAATTATTTCTTGGGATAGATGCTGGTTCAACTACTACAAAACTAGTGGCAGTAAATAAAAACAAAGAAATTCTATTCTCGTTTTATAGCAGCAATAAAGGCAATCCTGTTAAAGCTGTAAAAAATGCTTTGCAGGGATTGGATCATTTTCTCCGGGAAAATAATTCAAAAGCAGAAATTCAATATTCAGTGGTTACGGGATATGGCGAGGAACTGATCAGGACAGCTTTTGGATTTGATGAGGGAATGGTGGAGACAATCGCACATTATAAAGCAGCGGCTTATTTTAATCCTGAAGTTTCATTTATCCTGGACATTGGCGGACAGGACATCAAGGCCATATTTTTGAAAGACGGCCACATTACGGATATTCAAATCAATGAAGCCTGTTCGTCCGGCTGTGGCACCTTTATCGAAACCTTTGCCGAGTCACTTGGCCTGACAGTTCAGGAATTTGCTCAAAAAGCCTGTATGGCCAAATCGCCCTATGAACTGGGATCACGCTGTACTGTATTTATGAATTCCAAACTCAAGCAGGCCATGCGCGAAGGGGCCGGTGTTGATGATATTTCTGCAGGACTTGCATATTCGGTCATAAAGAATTGTTTCAACAAAGTACTTAACATCAGTGATCAGGATCGCTTGGGTGATAACATTGTTGTACAGGGTGGAACTTTCCTGAATTCTGCTGTATTAAGAGCGATGGAACTGCTCCTTGGAAAAGACATTACCCGTCCGGAGATCAGTGAGTTAATGGGAGCCTGGGGTTGTGCGCTTACAGCCATTAAACAGGCAGAAAAAACCAGACAGGAAAAAAGTACATTCATTGGTTTCAACGAACTGAATAAAGCAGACACCATCTCCACAGAAGTGATCACATGTACAGGTTGTGGTAATAAATGCCAGGTGAACGAAATACACTTTTCGGGAGGTAACCGTTATTATACCGGAAACCGCTGCGAAAAAATTTATTCAAACCAGAAAAAGCAGGTGACGAAAGGATCCAATTTGTATAAAATAAAATACGACCTGCTTTTCAAGCAAAAGCCAAAAAAGATATCCAAACCAATCTTCAGAATTGGCATTCCGCGGGTGCTCAATATGTATGATAATTACCCGTTCTGGTCAGCTTTGTTTTCTGAATTAAATATTGAAGTTTGTCTTTCCGCTCCCTCAACCAACATCAATATTCAAAGTGGCTGCAGAACCATCATGTCTGACAATATTTGCTTTCCGGCCAAATTGGCTCATCCACATATCCTTGATCTGATTGATAAAAAGGTGGACAGGATTTTTTATCCCCTTGTCAGGTATGAGGAAAAAGAATTCAACAATGCAGTGAACAGCTACAATTGCCCTGTTGTGACCGGATATCCCGATGTCATACGAAATGTACTCAATCCTGAAGAGCAAGGAATCCCTTATGATACGCCTACTGTTGTATTCAATGATGACCGTCTTTTGGCAAAAGCCTGTTTTGAGTATTTGAAACAGTTTGGTATTGACAAGGCTTCCTTTAAAAAGGCCTTTCAAATAGCAAAAGTAAAACAGGAGTCTTTCAAGGTTACAGTTCGGACAAATGGACAGGAAATTGTAAAACAGGCCAAAGAAAATAACAGGCAGGTCATTATGCTTACAGGCAGGCCATACCACATTGATCCTTCCATCAACCATAGTATACCGGAAATAATTTGCGATATAGGCATTGATGTGATATCGGAGGACGCAGCGCCGCCGGATTTTATTTCGGATTTTACAAAAGATGTTAAAGTCATCTCCCAATGGCAGTATTCAAACAGGCTGTACAATGCTGTGGAATGGACAGGCAGTCAGGATAATGTTCAGGTAGTCCAACTGAACTCTTTTGGTTGCGGGCCTGATGCCGTTGTGATGGACGAGGTAAAAACCATCCTGGAATTGTATGACAAACCATACACCTTGATCAGGATAGACGAAGGAAATAGCATGACTTCTGTGAAGTTAAGGATCCGCTCATTGATCGAAGCATGGAAATACAATCAGCATGAAGAAACAACTAATGGTAAGAAGCCACGAAAGGCGCTGCCTCCGTATTTAAAAGCCGACAAAAACAAACTCATCATCGGCCCGAATCTATCTCAATTTTATGCTTTATTCTCAGAGTCCATTTTTTTCCAGGAGGGATATAATTTTGAACTCCTGCCCGAAGCCGATAGGTTAAGCGTGGAAACCGGCCTGAAATATGTAAACAACGACATATGCTATCCGGCCACCATTATGATTGGTGATATAATAAAAGCATTACAGTCGGGTAAATATGATCCGAACAACGTGGTTGTTGCCATGAGCGAAACCGGCGGACAATGCCGTGCTTCCAACTATATCCCTTTGGTTAAAAAAGCTATACTCAGGGCGGGTTTTGAAAATATTCCGGTTGTTTCGGTCTCAACCAATCCGTCAACCATCAATCATCAGCCAGGATTTAAGAAAAAGTTTTTTGAGCTTCTCTCTTTGTGTATGAATACACTGATTTATGCAGATGCCTTATTGAAGATGTATAATTTCCTTGTCGTACGCGAGAAAAACAAAGGGGAGTCGAAGCGCATCTATGATAAATACATTCAATTTGCGTATCAAAACCGGCGAAATTATGTGATCAGCAAATCGCTGGAATTATTAAAAGCGTCTGTGGATGAATTTAACCGGGTGGAGTATCATGATGTTGCACTGCCGCGCGTTGGTATTGTCGGGGAGATATTTATGAAATATAATCCGCATGGAAATTTTAATACGGAAAACTGGTTAAGGGATCATGGGGTGGAGGTTGTTACATCCCCGATGAATACCTTTTTCGTCGAATCACTCGTTGATGTTAAATTCAATAAAAATAATCATGTTGAGAGAACTGGGTTGATAGAGCTGATGTTTCACAAGATCATCGAAAGGCGCGTTGGAAGGTATATTGATAAAGTAAACGGAATACTTGGTGGTTTTCATCATAAGCTGACAAGGATACCGAGAATTGATGAAATTGAAAAACAGGCCAGAAAGGTGGTAAGCCTTATCCATCAGTATGGAGAAGGTTGGCTGCTGCCAGGGGAAGTGGTGATGTATGCGGAAGAAGATGTGAAGAATGTGCTTTCGCTGCAGCCATTTGGTTGCATTGCATGTCATTTGGTTTCCAAAGGGATTTCAAAGCGGATCAAAGAGTTGTATCCTGATATCAATATCCTGTTCCTTGATATGGATGCCGATACCAGCGAAGCCAATATTCACAACCGGCTGGAGTTTTTTGTAAAGAATGCAAAGAATGTTTTTGAAAGGAAAGAGGAAAAAACAAGTTGTAACTAATCAGTGTTACGAAAATCAATTAATAAAGGGTTTTTTGGAAAACATTTTTATTCTTTGTGTTCCTTTGCGCTTCTTTGGGTAACTTTGTGAAATAGCTATGTCACAGAGAACCACAAAGAAGACACTGAGTTTCACAGAGAAAACTTTTAACTAACTGGAATTTTTGACGAATATTTTGTTGATTAGCTTAATTCGTGCCTGCCTAACGCAGGTAGGCATTCGTGGCTAAAGATAAGATTCCATTAAATACTGAATTATGCTAAACTATATTTTATGGAACGTTGATCCCGGTATCTTCACGATTCTGGGAAGAGAGATCAGATGGTATGGGCTTTTGTTTGCTCTATCCTTTTACCTCGCCAGTTTAATCCTTGACAAAATCCTTCAAAAGAAGGGCATGGACCAGAAACAGGTCAGCAAGCTCATCATTTACCTTATTGTGGGTTGCATTGTCGGCTTGCGCCTGGGTCATTGTCTGTTCTACGAACCCGGGTACTATTTAAGCAATCCGCTGGAGATCCTTAAAATATGGAAAGGCGGCCTGGCCAGTCATGGTGCTGCTGTCGGTATACTGGTGGCATTATATTTATTTGTTCGTAAAACCAATAGATCATATTTTTGGCTTTTAGACAGGATAGTTATTGCTGTTCTATTTATTGCCCCGTTTATCCGCACCGGAAACCTGATGAACTCAGAGATCATTGGCGACAAAAGCGGCAATCCTCTGGCCTTCATTTTTGTGAGGGGAGTTGATGATGAATTATCAGGGCGTCATGCCAAGTTTATAGAGGATACAAGGATACGACAAACGGGCAATGACACCGTTGTGGAAAATACCCATTACACCGAATTGAACCTCGAAGTCTATTTCAAAAAAAATATCCCAAAAGACAAAATTGACGATTACCTCTACCGGTATTTTGTTCAGAGAATCGACAGAGATGAGGATTTGAGGTACAATGTAAAACTTTTCACACCCGAACCGAAAGTGGTGGTAACCGAAGATGCCCGGAACTACAAAGCGGTTATGTCAATTTACGGCATCCCGCGCCATCCAAGCCAGGTATACGAAACGCTGGCCTATTTGATATTCTTTCTTGTGTTCTTTTTCTACTACAACAAACGAAACGGCAAAATCCGTGAAGGATTCATTTTTGGGATGTTCCTGATCTGTGTATTTGGGTTCCGGTTTTTTGTTGAATTCTTCAAGGAAGTGCAGGTGCCTTTTGAAAACTCAATTATGCTCAATATGGGGCAGTTGCTGAGTTTGCCGCTTGTTCTTTTGGGAGTGTTTATGGTTTTGAGATCAAGAGGGAAAGAAGCAAGCTAACTAATTAACGTTGACACTAAGAATAGAACGGGTTTAATAGCACTTTTGTCTCCGTTAGAATTATGTTTTTTATTGTACTCAATTATATATTAAAATTTCTGCCCGTATTATTTTTAGCGATTGTTACCCCCTGTTTTTATCCTAATCGTAGTGAAATCTACATTTAGCAATCAGTATTTCATCGCCTTTAACTTGATAAATTAATCTGTGTTCACTATCAATTCTATGAGACCAAAATCCTTTATATTTATATTTTAATGATTCTGGTTTTCCAATTCCTGAATATGGATTTCGAGAAATGTCTTTTAGCAAGGTATTTATTCTTTTAAGTAATTTTTTATTGGTTTTTTGCCAATATAAATAATCTTCCCAGGATTCGTCAACAAATATGTATTTCATTAGTTTATGAGTTCTTTTTGAAATGATGATCCTTTTTTCAATTTGCTTATTGCAGAATCAAGTCTGGTTTCATTCATTTTCGATGACAATTCATGTTGAGTTGCATTTAAGGAGTTATATTCTTCTAATGAAATTATGACTACTCCAGAATCCTTACCTCGATTAATTATCAATGTCTCAAAATTCTCAGTAACCCTGTCAAGGTACCTTTTAATATCTTTTCTAAAGTCTGAAATTGTTGTTGTTAACATGATTAAATATTTAAGTACATAAAAACGTACAAATATACGTACAAATAATTGATTTCTGAGATTTATTTTCTATTATCTTTTTTTTAATAGGGGCTACGGTCCTCAGCTATAGCATGTAGTGGTTTTCTTAGTTTAATGTATATTTGTAAAAGCAATTCCAATTTCTTTTGATTCATAACCTTTCTGCCGCTATATGCTATAGGTGCTGTAGCCAGTTATTATTCAATTAATGTCCAGTTTTTTTGTGTTGAGTAGTCATGAAATTGTATTAATCCAATCGAGTCAGCAATCATTATTTTCCAAATTCCTGGTTTTTTCAATTCACCATTTATATAGCCATTAGTATCCAATTCAAGATTAATAACATTTT
>JAUVJI010000124.1 GCA_030596605.1 Bacteroidales bacterium | reverse complement strand
GTTCTGGCTTATTTAAGATTGGGACAATATAAACTTGGTTAACTTTTTAATTTCCAAACTACAGTACTTAAAAGTGGCATAAAAAAAGTAATAAATTGAAGCCAGCACATCAAAATAAAATTTAGCCAAAATAATTTAGATAATAGGCATGTCAGAAATTTGAATAATTTTGCCGCACAAATTATAATATGAGAGAGCATTGGGTAATCCCTGACATTCATGGTTGTGCGAAAACCTTGAGGGCATTGATCGAAGATTTGATCCAGCCTTCCAGGCACGACCGGTTATACTTCCTGGGGGATTATATCGACAGAGGCCCCTCCTCTAAGGAGGTCATTGATTATTTGATATATCTTCAAAAAGAGGAATATAACGTCAGGACATTGCTGGGAAATCATGAAGATTATTTAGTAAAATCATATGAAGAGGAATTAAACCTGAAAAAGGTTTTGGGGATCAAGCAGAAGAATAAAAAGAAAAAAGAATGGCTTTTTCATGGTGGCAAGGAAACGATGGAAAGCTTTAAATTAACCGACCTGAAAGACTTTCCTCCCGAGTATCTGGAATGGATGAAAAACCTGGAATATTATATTGAACTTGAAAATTTCATCCTGGTCCATGCCGGTTTAAATTTTAACATAAAAGATCCTTTTGAAGATAAAAATGCTATGTTGTGGGTAAGGGATTATGAGATTGATTCGAAAAAAATCGGCAATAAAAAAATCATTCATGGCCATGTACCTGTCAGCCTTGAATTTATTGATATAAGCGTAAAAAATAATGGCTATAAATTCATTGATCTCGATAACGGCGCCTATATGACAGAAAGGGAAGGATTTGGAAATTTAGTTGCACTGGAGTTAACAACAATGGAATACAAGGTGCAGTATAATCTTGATTTTTAGATTCGTTAAAATAATTATTTTTTTGATTCAATCATCAATTCCAATAATTTAATACCGGCAACAGAAATAACTGTACCTGGTCCAAATATGGCAAGCACGCCCGTTTTGTAAAGATAATCATAATCCTGTGGAGGGATGACACCTCCAACAATCACCATAATGTCCTCACGGCCTTGTTTTTCCAATTCAGTAATAACCTTTGGCACCAAAGTTTTATGACCAGCAGCGAGACTGGAGACACCCAAAATATGAACATCATTTTCTACAGCTTGTCTTGCTGCCTCTTCCGGTGTTTGAAATAAAGGTCCAATATCTACATCAAAGCCTATATCAGCAAATCCTGTAGATACCACCTTGGCGCCACGATCGTGTCCATCCTGACCCATTTTAGCGATCATAATTCTTGGTCTGCGGCCATCCATAGAAGCAAATTGATCTGCCAGCTTACACGCTTGCTTGAAACTTTCATCGCCTTTGCTTTCCGATGAATATACTCCTGAAATAGCCCTGATCTCAGCTTTGTATCTTCCAAATACAGATTCCATGGCATCAGAGATCTCTCCCAGGCTTGCCATCTTCTGAGCAGCATCAATAGCTAATTCCAACAAATTTCCTTTACCACTTTTACTTGATTCGGTAATCGCTTTTAAAGCAAATTGAACTTCTTCTTCATTCCTTTCTGATTTGAGTTTTTCAAGTCTTTTGATTTGAGCATCCCGAACAGCTGTATTATCCACTTCTAATGTTTCAATTGGGTCTTCCTTTTCAAGACGATATTTGTTTACACCAACGATGGTATCTTTATGAGAATCTATTCTGGCTTGCTTTCTGGCTGATGCTTCCTCTATTCGCATTTTTGGAATTCCGGTCTCGATGGCTTTGGCCATACCTCCCAATTCTTCTATTTCTTCAATCAATTTCCACGCTTTATGGGCAATCTCATGCGTAAGTGATTCAACATAATAGGAACCGGCCCAGGGATCAACAGAGCGACAAATATTGGTTTCTTCCTGGATATATATTTGGGTATTCCGGGCGATTCGAGCTGAAAAATCTGTTGGCAATGCAATAGCTTCATCTAATGCATTGGTGTGCAACGACTGTGTATGGCCCAATACAGCACCCATGGCTTCTACACAGGTTCTGGCTACATTATTAAATGGATCCTGTTGAGTTAAACTCCAACCGGACGTTTGACAATGTGTTCTTAAAGCCAGTGATTTCGGATTTTTAGGATTAAACTGTTTCACAATTTTAGTCCATAACATCCGGGCGGCACGCATTTTAGCAATTTCCATAAAATGGTTCATCCCAATTCCCCAGAAAAATGATAAACGAGGTGCAAATGAATCAATATTCATTCCTGCATTTACTCCTGCTTTTAAATATTCCCAGCCATCTGCAAGGGTATAGGCCAGTTCGATATCTGCTGTTGCACCGGCTTCCTGCATATGGTATCCGCTGATACTGATAGAATTGAATTTAGGCATCTTCTTCGAAGTAAACTCAAATATATCCGCAATGATCCGCATGGAAGGAAGTGGAGGATAGATGTATGTATTCCTAACCATAAATTCCTTTAGGATATCATTTTGAATGGTACCTACCATTTGATCATAACTCACACCCTGCTCCAGTGCAGCTACAATATAAAAAGCCATTACGGGAATAACCGCACCATTCATGGTCATGGAAACCGACATTTTATCCAAAGGAATCTGATCAAATAAAATATTCATATCCAGTATAGAATCCACTGCTACACCGGCTTTTCCAACATCGCCCTCTACCCTGGGATGATCAGAATCATAACCTCTATGGGTTGCAAGGTCAAAGGCTATAGAAAGTCCCTTTTGTCCGGCAGCCAAATTCCTTCTATAAAAAGCATTGGATTCTTCTGCTGTTGAAAAACCTGCATATTGTCGGATGGTCCATGGACGCATAACATACATGGTTGAATATGGTCCTTGAAGATATGGTGGAATTCCAGCTGCATAATCCAAGTGTTCCATGTCTTGCAGATCATCTTTGGTATATACACTTTTTACAGGGATATGTTCTGCTGTTATCCAATCTTTTGAAATACGATTTTCATTTTCCCATTCTCTATTTGTCATTGGGCTTTTCTTTTCTTTCTTAATGCTAATATTATGAAAATTTGGTTTCATTTTTTTATGTTTTTTCAGTTATAAACTGCATCGTCTAATGATTAACTTCCGATTTAACAGTAAACTGTTTGTGTTGGAATACATCACAGTTGCAAACTGTGATGTACTTCCGTGTGCTTTTGGACCCGGGCTAGCGGCAGCAGCAAGCCAATAGCAGCTTGAAGTTTGTAACTTCAAGCATTCAGACACTTTTAAGTTTTTAACTTTATATCTAAATTTCATCAATTTCTATTAAATAATCTATTCCCGCAAAATTCCTCGCACTGCTATAAATATAATCTTCTGGATTACTAACAAACCCAGCCTTTACAGGATTATTATGTATATAATCTATTTTCTGGTCAATGATATGATTTGAGTATAATTCAATAGGCTGATTATTTTGTTTCCAAAACTGATAATCAACATTATTTCTATTCCACTCGCCAGCCCTTGCAAAAAGTACTTTCATCCATTCCCTCCTACTCTCGATTGGATCATCTAACAACTTTTTTATTTCTTTACTTGTAAACTTTTTATTATCCCTGATAATTTCAGAAAGATTATAACCTTCTTTTGCTCTTGCAATCAAGTGCATGTGGTTAGTCATTATCACATAAGCAAACAATTCAAGCCATTTATTTCTTCGACAATAATCCAGGTTATCAATTATTAGATCACGATATACTTTTCGTGAAAATATATCTATCCAGCCAACAACAGTAAATGTAAGGAAGTACATTGCTGTTTCATCTTTTATATGATAACTTGTTGCCTTTTCTTTATTCATGCTAACTTAAGTATAAGTTTTGCTTCACTGATTTATAGTTATAAACTGTTTGTGTCAGAATACAGAATACATCACAGTTACAAACTGTGATGTGCTTCCATTTAATGCTTATTTTATTCTAATGCTTATTTTATTCCAAGTTCTTTATTGAATGATCTTAATGTTTCCAATACATTGGATTTCAAATGGATAAAATATTTTAATCCTTTGTTTTCTAAATCCTTCAAAATCGCTTTTGGATATCCGGCTACAACAACAATCGTTTTTTCATTCAGTAATTCATAAAGTTTAGGAGCGATATCAGCATATTCATCATCTGAACTGCAGATCACGGTAATATCAGCTTTCGC
Organism: Bacteroidales bacterium; assembly: GCA_030596605.1. Lineage (GTDB taxonomy): Bacteria > Bacteroidota > Bacteroidia > Bacteroidales > JAADJA01 > JAADJA01. The sequence continues at coordinate 9,512 of JAUVJI010000124.1, read as the reverse complement.
ATTCAGGCAGGCACTTGCTGCTGCTTCAACGGTTTTAAATCCATTGTTGTCGATAATTTCATATCCGGCACAAGAGAAAAAATTACCGGCAAATTGAGAACGGGCTCGTCTTTTTGCAAGATTACCCATTGTTAGCATAAATACTTTAGGTCTTTTATAGGACTTAGCAAATACATCTGTTTGATATCTTAATACTTCAAATGCCTGGGCACCCCGGTACATTTTTAAAGTTTCTACTTTAGCATTTTTATCGGTACAATCAAAGGCTTCAAATACACTTGGATCTACTTTATTTTCTTTGAATTCAGTAGGATTAGGATATTGGTTAGTACCCAGTAAAACTTCTTTTCGGGTAGCAATATCCATATCTCTCTTTTGGGTGGTTTCTTTAATTACTTTTTGGATAAAACCTGATTTAAATGCTTCAAGGAAGCCACCTTTTTCTTGCACCTCCAGTAATAACTTCCAGGCTTCTTCAGCTATGGAATCGGTTAGATTTTCAATATAATAAGAACCTGATGCCGGATCTACAACCTTATCAAAATAGGATTCTTCTTTCAGCAATAATTGTTGATTTCGGGCAATCCTTTCAGAAAATTCAGTTGATTGTTCAAATATAGCATTATAGGGATTAACCGTCAAAGAATCCGATCCCCCAATAATAGATGACATGGATTCGGTTGTAGTTCGCAACATGTTGACATGTGCATCATATATTGTTTTGTTCCAGTTGCTTGTTGTCGAATGAATATACATTTTGGCTTTCGAATCACAGCATGGTCCATATGCATGAACGATTTGAGCCCACAACATTCGGGCTGCCCTGATTTTGGCAATTTCCATGAAATAATTGGAACCTAGGGCAAATTGAAACTTCATACGAGGAGCAATATCATTGATCGACAGCCCATGTTCAGTTAATTGAGTTAAATAATTTACACCCTGGGCCAAACTAAATGCCAATTCTTCAACGATGGTAGCGCCGGCATTTTGGAAATATTGACCATTTACAGTTATAACCTTAAAACTCGGCAGGTGTATTGACGCTCCAATAATGTTTTTGGCCTGATCAAATGAAGCATTAGCTGAGTCTGGAAATTTTCCTTTCAGCACATACTGTCCAAGTGGGTCAAAATCAATAGATCCATTTATTTTATCAAGTTCACGGTTGTATTTTTTTGCCAGCTGTTCAACATGCTGAACTACTTTGAGAGAGTCATGAAAACAAATAAAATTCAACTCAACTGCATCGGCATATATATTTTCACAGAGTTGCTCAATATCATCAATGGTTGGTTCAAACTTTGGATTCAAAATAAAACCCAAAGAAGTAACACCCTTCATTAAAACATCCAACGCCTTTTTATTTGCATTTTTGATATCATCAACGATAATATCCTGCCGAATATGCCAATTATTTCCATCCTTATTACTTCCTCTTGTGAAGGGAAATTTACCGGGTAAAGTATCCAGATAATCAACTTTTTTTAAGTCCTCTGATCTGTAGTAAGGTTTAACTTTAAAACCTTCATAGGTTTTCCATATCAGCTTTTTCTCGTAATCAGCACCTTTCAAGTCCTTCTGAATAACCTCTTCCCACTCCTGGGTTGATATCGGAGGAAATTCAGTAAATAATTTTTTTTGTGCTTTCTTATGGTCCATATGATAACTCTTTTGCTGTATATAACAGTCAATTACATAAATATTCGGTAAAATTACAGTTTAATTTTAGAATCGTAATGGTATATTGCTAATTAACTAAAGAGGTAATTTTCGATAAACTCAATTACTTCACAATCAATTTTTCAGTTCCGGATAAAATCCCGTTACTAAAAAAAGAAATAAAGTAAATGCCTGGTTTCCAACCTTTGGCGCTGATAGTGATTGCTTGTTCTAATGGAGGGATTGTGGTTTCATATATCATTTTTCCGGTTGCGTTAGATATCTGGAAATTCACCCCCTTATGTCCCCCATCGAGGGGTGTAATTACTACTTCGTTTGATGTTGGGTTCGGATAAACTAAAAACTTACTCCTGATAACTTTATCCCCAGTTGATGAAACCGGCAAAGTATCATACACGGCTCTCCAACCGGTATTTGTTATTCCAATATCTGATTTGAATTTTAAGGTGATTGAATTTCCAGAGGGTATAATCATTGCCGGAACCGAATCACCGGAAAACCCGCCAATTAATTGAGAAATAGTATCTGGTCCATCAAAAATCCATAACGAATCATATACTTGTTCCAAATTTAAATATGAGAAAGACAAATAAAGATTTGTGCTCTCAGGAGTAGAAATTGTGTAGGTATAATTCTCATTATTATAATAATCAAATGAAGGTCCACCGGTATCAAAAATGGTGTCTGCTGTAAAGATTATAGCATCTTCAGTAAATTTATCTGCAATTAATTCCCATAATTCAGTATAGCCATCATCATAACCCAATGCCCAAATCCCAATTCCTGCTATATTCCTTCGATTTACCTGATCATATTTTTTACCCATACTATAAATGTCATCGACAAAACATTGATACCATCCATTATTTTGAAATGAATAATATGGAGAAAAACTATTGGGTTCCCAATGCTTATTTTCATTGGTATAAACTGTAGCTGAGTTATTTCGAATATACCGGTAAGTATAGGCAGTCCCTGATCCTGTTGTTGCACTTGGAGCATACTGGCCAGCTGTTGGCCATTGACGAGCATAATATGGAACACCAAGTATTAATTTTTCATTGGGAACACCTTGAGATTGGTAATACGAAATCGTTTTTGAAAAATTATAGTCATAATTACTAACCATTGAATACAATGGGGAAACTGAACCGGCCTGAGAACTGCCATTCCAGTAGTAATCATATCCCATCACCATAAAAAAATCAATATAATCCTTCAATAAGGAAATGTTAAATGTTCCGCTCCAATTGACTGCGGGGCTAGCTATGCTAACTTCAGCTTCCGGCAAAGTGTCGTTTAACTGTCCGCATAAATCAATCATAAAATCTGTCAAGGCATTGCCTAAAGAAGAAGGTAGTGCTTCAACATCCATATTAACCCCGTGTGCACCTCGATCCTGTATCATTGAAATAATATTGTTGATTAGTGTTTGCTGGGCGTCTTGATTGCCGAAGAAAGTATAATGACCGGAAAACAACGTAACACATAAATGCACCTTCACGTTGTTTGCTAAAGCTGAATCTATGGCCGGTGAAGTTTCCCAATCATGTGTTGTTAAAGGATCTCCGCTATCCGGATCAACTTCATATGAAAAATAACAAAGGTCAGATAAAAGATCCCACTGATAATTTAAATAATTACTTTCTGCCCAAAAAGGATAATAACCAAAAACCTTTCTTGTTAACTGGTAGTCTTTTGAAAGAGAAGAATAATCTAAATTAACAAAACTATTAATTGAATCAAATTGGTATGGATTATGAAAACTATATTGACTGTAAAATTCAGACTCTTCCTGGTGGATGGATTTAAAGTTTTTATCCTGTGCAAAGGAGAAAGAAAAAAAGAAAAAATATGTGAGTGAAAGAAACCAGGCTGACCTCATCGAATAAATAGTTTTGCAGTAAATGTTTTTTGTGCTAGTTTTAATTTTAGAAAATAAACTCCTGAATTCATATGATTACAATTCAAGATAAATTGATTTTTGCCAATAGTGGTGTAATTATCCCTTTTTACTAAGACCATGTTTCCAAAAGTATCATAAACCATTACCTGAACCATTTGTGGAGATGAAATTGAAAACTCAATGGTAGTAATTTTATCAAACGGATTCGGATATATTTTAATTTCAGAAGAATTGTAAACAATATCGTTTATACCTACAGTATCACATTCAATAAAGGGACCTCCCGGCGAACCACCAACACAACCTGCAAACCAATTTGTTCCGTCACTTAAATCCAGAAACGGATTGATCAGTTCAATTGTTCTTCCGGTTCCATCAGCATTATCAGGCCAGGGAAGCATGTTAGAATAAACCATTGATATCATCAAATCTCCAGAGTTATTGAACAACCTCAATTCCTCACCATCATTATCCAATCCAAATTCAAAAGGTCCGATTACATTGTCAATCTCAGGATGGAAAGTGAAAAACTTTGTTGTATCCTGACAAAGAACCAGATACTCGTTCGTGTCCAGAACTGTTTGTGACGGAAGAATAAATTCATGATTATCTTTTCCATCTTTAAACACCCATTGAGACAGGTCAACACTAATAGTATCAACATTCCACAACTCAATCCAGTCATCAGTATCCAGAGTATCTACTGATCTGTAATTTATTTCGTTAAAAACGATCAAAGGGGTATCAAGCTCCAAAGTATCGATCACAAAAAATGCTTTGAAAAGATCATTTGTGTCAACATTTACCGTGAGGAATTGTTTCAAAGTGTCATCATCAGAGATTACCATATTGGATTGCCAATGTGAAAACAAATAACCAGAATCAGGGACAGCAGAAATATCTACCGGGTTACCATCAAAATAAATTCCCTGCCAGGGAAGTGAATCAGGAATAATTGTATTGATTTTCACAAATCCATGGATGATGGAATCAACATCCAGTTGAATAGTGACCAAAGTGTCGAGGTTAAATTCATCTATATAATGCTGCCAGACATAACCTAAGCGAACCTCAACAAAATCCAGTAGATCATTTACATTAGCTTCCCAGGCGATATAAGTACTTTCCCATCGTGTCAAATGCCTTTCCATTTCCGGAGATAACCGGTCTTTTATCAAATGAATTTTTTGAATAATATTTGATGTCAGAAGCACAGTATTGTACATATCAGCGCTTCGATTGATAAAATAACGCTTATAACTATCATTTTCCATCAGCCTCCTGAACGCCCTGTGATTTTGTGACCACTGTATGTTACTGTGAAGAACACGATGCAATTCATTTTTATACGGATAGGAATACAATCCAAAGCCAAAATCAGTATCTGTTAAAATATAGTTCCATCTTGCTGTATCATTAGCTGCACGCCAGTATTTGGTATTATGCTGTGGCCATCCGTCAGAATTCACATAATACATTTCGGCAATAAAATAATCAGTGTAATTGCTAATATTTAACAGTCTGGATATTGAATCATAAACCAATGAATCGACGACAGGAATGTTTTTAATATAATCGATCATTTGCACATAGTGGTAAAAATCACCTTCGATTATAATATGATTTTCTCTAAGCACCTCAGTACTATCTTCGTGAATACCAAAATTTTCACTAACATAAAACCGATCAATTTTTTCCCTGATATTATGAATGCCCCAGTATTCACCATTTAAAATAACAACTGCAGGTTCATAATCCTGGATATGAATATCCGTCTTTTGTTGTACAATTTTATGCATCAAAGCATCCCTGAAATGAGTTATATTATAATCCTGGCCAGAGTTTCGCAAAATTAACCTATTGAATTTATTAATGTCTTTATCTTCAAATACCTGGTAATTTATCTCAGATTGATCATATTTTCCATCTGTAAGGATACGTAAGCTCTTCATCGGGTTTGCCCTTGAAAACCCACCATGAATCATGATATCAGCATCCAGCTCAAATCCAAGATCCTGATTTTTATCAAAGAACTCAATATGAGAAGATTTTTTCCAGTCCATCCAAAAATTTGCTCCCTTATACGGATAGGATGTAGAAGCATTGGGACCCATGACATAAATACCCTCTTCCCAATCCCAAAGATCATGCGGGTTTAAACTGATGGAAACGACTGGTAATTCAGTGTCAAAATTGATAAGATATGAATTAGAAGCAACGTTGCCAGGCAAATATCCTCTTTTGTGAACCTGTGCAAGTAATACACAGGTAGAATCTATTAAAATAAAATCCGGAAAAATTTCAGACGTATCACTTATCCAGCTACCATCAACAGAATACCTGACCGTATCGCCTGGTTCAATATTAGTTATGCTTACCTCAACACCCCCACTATAAAATCCTGACTCAACATTGAATTCAGGTTCTTTTGTATAACCTAAAAAAGGGATTGATAAATTATTGGATTTGTCCGGAGTTGGATTCCCAAAAAATTTCCATATGGTTCCTCCATCTATTACCCTGCCATAGGAATGGTCACTTTTAATATGGGGAAAATCGACATTATCAATAATATTTTGGTTGGGATTGCTAAGAAATAAACTTTCGCCGGTACCGGCCAATTTAAAATCGGTATGAAAACGTACCGGATTTTTCCCAAACCATTCAGGCACTTGCTGGTAAGTAAAAGAATCGTTCCTGATCCCAATTGATAAAAAAGGGATGATGGAGGAATTTCCATGATTATTCCATGCATTTAAAGCCTGGATGGCCAACACATTTTCCCCTTCATTAATGTTGGATTTAAAGAAATTGATATCAATTGAAAAATCTTCCGGGGGAAGTCCCTGAAACATTCGGGCGGGATGAACATCACGTGAAAAATCGTTCCAGGATTGAAAATTCCCTGGCCATCCAATGTTTGACCGGGCAATTTCCACACCATTCAAGTAGGCAACAAATGCATCATCATAATCCATTTGGAGTAAAACAGTAGTTATTAACGAAGTGTCAATAATATTAAATGTCCTTCTGATATATACTGTTGCAACTGAATCGGGTAAAACAGTATTATCATCTCCATCACCCCGTCCAAATCCACCAGGGCCTTCCTGCCAGTTTGAATCGTCAAATCCAAGATCTTTCCATGCTGGATCGGGTTCAAAAAAAGGAGTAAAGTATTTCCAGATGTTTTCAGCATGAATTATTGTTTCCCAATGCTCTACAATTACATTCCTATCTTTTCCACTACAAAATACGATTAAATGAGAATCAGGCAGCAATGATATATTCGGAAATTTCCACTTATCAAGTTGATTCACATCATCCGAAAGTGACCAGCCAAGTAAGTTAACCGGTACATTACCTGTATTAAGCAACTCAATCCAGTCAGGATAATTTTTATCAAAATCATTTATGGTATTTGAATTACGGGAAGACAATTCATTAATAACCACTTGCCCATTAACTGCAAAAAAAGTCAGTGCCAGGATAAAAATTAAAATGCCTCTATTTAAAGGATTACATTCCAAAACGCTCAATTAAAATTGACAATTCAAAGGTACAAAAAAGAGTATTTACTGGATTTTTGTTTTGGGGTAAGACAAAAAGTCCCGGCTAACAGTTGTCAACCGGGACCTCAATCCATTATGAAAATTTTTACTATATTATTTTATATATACTTTTTCAGAATATATTTTTTCGTTATCAATGACTTTGATAATATATATTCCTGAATTAGTATTCAAACTTACTTTATTCAGCATATTGCTTTCTCCTTTTTGCTCAGCAATCAATTGCCCCATCAGGTCATAGACGTAGATATGGCTATTTATTACATCAGGCATTTCTACAAATACATCGCTATTTGCTGAATAAATGCGTAGATTATCAGTACCGGAAGATTTCCACGTATTCGGATTAGGTTCTTTCATTAAAATATGAATATTAAACCTATCAGGATCATCCTCAGGTAATGCATAGAAATCATATAAAGGAGTTATGTTAAGCTCAACAATTTTGTTTTCCTGAAGGTCTTCCAAAAATACCTTATTCTCATTTGTCATGATGTTCAGGTTTTCAGCTTTAAGTGTATAAACACCTTCTACTCCAGCTTCAAATCCCATTGGGACATTCATTTCAGGTTCTGCCGGTAATGTATTTAATGTCAGATCTGTTCCAGCTGCAACAGTATAAATTTGAGGTGCATCCATAATTCCCCTCAGTTTATATGCATCATACTCACTATCAAATTCCTCAGTCGCTGCATTATGGAAACAAACAAGTAATCTGTCACTGTATCCATTACCAGTTACTTTTAACCTGATCACATTATCGGATCCGGATTTATAAAATCCCTGCGATGAATGTTTACGTTCGCTTTGCGGAATAGTCACAGATGGTGAAGATCCGTTGGCTTTAACCCAAAATCCTTGTGCCGGAGGAATATCTCCATTCGGCATAGTACCATCGCTTAATGTACGATTCCAGTTTAAATACTGCCCTGAAGTTCCATCATATACATATATTGTCGCATCTATATCGTTTGTTGGCCAGTTATTATTCCATTCCACAGCTGAAGGGAATGGATTACCCACCAAATTCCAGCCATCGCCAAACCCTAAACCTACATTATATGATAAGCCAGACGGAGACTGGTCTCCAGTATTAAAATTACCGTTGTAGGTTACTGTCGTTGCACCGGTTATCCAGCTTGCCGCCCATGCTGCAAATCCCTGACCAACATTTAAATTATGATTAAGTGCTGTGATATAAGTCCAGCTGCTATCAGGTTCAGTGAAATATTTTAAATAAACACCCAGATAGACTGAACTTTGTGCATTTGACACAGGTGCAGAAACAAGATGCCATTGATCTTCCGTCAAATAACATTCATATGATGTTTTTGCAGGATCGTGATTCAAAGTTCCTTGATCAACCAACGATGTCATACCTGAAGCATCAGCCTCTAATTCAAATTTATTAGTTACAGTTAAAGCTTTTCCAACAGGAATAGTCATTCTTGTTGCAGGCTCCATTAATATACTATTAGCTTCAGCATCAGTACCGGTATTTGTTTCTGGATAATTCGTCAATCCCGAAGGAATTAATAAATTATCAGAGGATGTTGGAACATAAGCAAAGCTCCAGTTTCCCGGATCATCCCAATCATCGTCCACATTACCATTCCACCTCATACGGCCATCATCCAGACATAAGGTAAATGAACCCCTGTATCCTGAATAATAGTTATCTACTGAAATATAATACCAATTATCTTCAACTAAACCTGTTTGTTGAATCGTTACATTATCATTAACACCAACATACCGGTTACAAGCTACTTCTGTTAATCCATCTGATTCCCATAAAGCAAGATTCACTCCACGAATTGAACCATAACCTCCACCTCTTAAAACAGTAATTGTAATATTTCCTGTTGCCGATGCCTGGAATTTGAACCAACGGTTATAATTGGGTGATGTATTCCAGCAACTGGCTGCATTCTTATCAGGCGTTGCGCCTACTGTGGTATAAGTACCGGAAACAGAACACCAGTTAGAAATATCAGATAACAATAACGCTCCCTCATAGTAATCATAGTCCACTGCGTCATCTATACATAATGTGAAAGTTCCACGATAACCCGAATAATAATTATCGACTGAGATGTAATACCAGTTGCCTACTGTTAAATTAGTAAAGCCTAATACTACATCATCGTTAACTCCTACATAACGGTTACATTCTACTTCTGTTAAACCATCGGATTCCCATAACGCTAAGTTGACTCCTCTGATGCCTCCCTGTGCTCCGCCACGGTCTACCGTAATATTGATAAACTGGCTGGTGGCCTGGAAGGTGAACCAACGGTTGTAATTCGGTGATGTATTCCAGCAACTGGCTGCATTCCTGTCTGGCGTTG
>JAUVJI010000144.1 GCA_030596605.1 Bacteroidales bacterium | reverse complement strand
ACTTGTTCTGAGGTGGCTGGATTCAAATAAAAAAAGTGACCCCGCGTTAGCGGGGGCTTTTTTGTGATAGCCCAACACTGTGGATCATTCGCATCGCGGTAGCGAGGCGAATAATCCCCCCGGGATCACAAATTAAATATTAAACTCTCTGATAAACAGAGAGTTTTGTTTTTATAGGGTGCGTATTGGGGGGCAAAGATAGTTGTTTATTAACGGTTCGGCTAAAAAATCGTAGGGCTTTCGGAGCTGCGCTCTTGTCCATCGTGACTAACTTTAATTAGTGAACGAAACTTACGGAAACCCATGTCCTCCCTATGTTTTTTAGCCATTGTTGGGGTGTCGTTATTTTTGTTCAGAATGGTAAATCATCAACTTCATCTGATTGATTTCCTAAATCATACCAACCTGAAAGTTGTAACCAACATTTAGGTTCTTCACCTTCATTAAATGATTTCCACCTTGCCAATGAAACTCTCAGCAAAGTTCCTGCTGGAATTGTATCATCAGGCTTTTCAAGTCCTTTGAATTTTATACTTCTCCAACTTGTTGTGGGATATTGATACCTAACTCCTTTATAATCTTTACGAGTTAAAGCTTTATCACTTATCCAAAATCCAACACTATGATTTGGAACTCCACCATTTTTATCAATATACCCGCTTCCACTTGCTGTCCATTGAATTAATTTATCGAAAAGTTCATCTGGGTGTCCTCTCCAAATTGGGATATTTCGTTTTTCAATAAAGTCTTTTATAGTCATACTGGCTTTAAGACTTCCCTTTCTTTCTCTACTTTGAATTAAAATGTCTTCTACGTGTGGGGCAACATTGTTTGCTCTTTCAGTAAATTCAATTTCCCAAGCTTGTTTAGGTGCAAAGTCAGTATTTTCAGGTTGGTTATTACCTTGAGTATCTAATAATCTTACATATCGCCCGTTTAGAGTTAAACCACCTATACAAACTTGATTATTGTTCATTTGGGTTTTTGATAAAATGAGAACTATTTTTTTCATATATGAGTTATTTTATAACCAAGTTTTTCAAGTCTGTCTGTTACAATTGACCTGTGGCAAGCCTCTGGTTTTTCTTCGACACAGAATAAAACAACTTTACTTGTTCCGACTTCATCAAGTTTGTCAATGAAAGAGTCAAAGTCAAATTTTTCTAAAATTCTGTCTTTATACGCAATTGAAAAAATCTTGCCTAATTTGTTTCTATCACGTTTTAATACACCTTGTTGAGCATCCGCTTCCTTTTGCAAATCTCTAATTTCAGAAGTTGGGGCAAGGTCAATTACGTGACCGTATTTAATGTCAAGCTCGTTGAGTTTTGCTTGTAATCGATTGCTATTAACAAATGAATATTTAGCGCCTCTTACCCCTCTTCTTTGTCTTATATCGCAAAAAGTATCAATGTTATTATCCGTTAATTTGTTAAAATACTCTTGCTCGGTAGAGTTATAAACTCCAATTGTGAAAAATTCCATTATTAATATGATTTGTGGGAAGTGAAATCTATTTCTTCACCAAATAGATTTGTTGTATTCTTTCCTTTGTTTAACTCATTCATTACTGTTTGCTGAAATTTGATTCTCTTATTTGAAACAATATGTTTTAATGATATTTCTTTTTTCAATAGTTCTTGTCCGATTAATTTACTTCTATGGCATTCTTCTGGTTTTGACTCACTACACATAATTGCAAGATTTATTCTTTTAGAATTTGCAGTAGTAAGCCTTTTTAATCCTTCTTTGAAGAAATCCTTTTCCTTGATTAAGTCATAAACTACTTTTCCGTCATAGTTATAGCAACTTCTATCGTCTGGAAGTCCTCCTAATAAATCCCCGATAAAAACGTAAGTTATTCCGTGTTTTTCAATTTCTACTTTAAGTTGTGCTTGATTAAATTGCGGATTCCACTTTGAATAAGGCTTTGACCTAATATCAAGTAAAAATTGAATTTTAAAAGATTTAAGTTCGTCAATAAAATCTTCAATTTTCTTATTGCCGTGTCCAATTGAATATATTGTTGATTCTGTCATTCTTCAAATTTACGAATTTTCATTCTATGTTGTTTATAATGCACCTCAACTAGTGGATAAACGCAACGCGTTTATTTACCAGGTAAAATAGTTGTTGGTTTGATATTCATTTATATAACAAATATACTTGTTCTTCTTATAACATAGAACAAGTAGTCTCATGTTGATACAAATAAATATGTTATATTACTGACTAATAGTATTTTATAAAATTATGAAAAATTTCACAGTATTTTTAGAAAACTTCTTCAAAAGTTTTAGCATTTAATAACCTTTTAATTGTTGTATATCTGGGTAGATATCATGTCAAAATAAATAATTGGTCATTCAAATTCTATTTTATCAATCTCTTTCATAATCCTGTCGGTCTCAGTTAAAGCAACAATAATCTTCTGGTAATGCATGATGTCCTCATAACTTAAAGTTCTACCATGACGGTCCTTTAGCCATTTTTGAGCTGGTTGATAACCTCCAATATAAAACTCCCAGGCTATTACCGGAACTTTATCAAAATACTGTTCATCATTAATCCATATACGTCCAAAACCTTTTTTATCATCTGTTATTTCAAAATCTTTTTGCCTAATCCTATGAGATATGGTATTGTTTCCATCTTGAGGGTAAGTAGTGATGTATTGATCTACTATGGAGCTTTCTAATAAATGAATTTGCCGAATTTCTCCACCTAATTTAACAGACTTCCAGAATGTATCCCGATCCTTTGGATATGGTACACGTGGAAAATCTATTTTTAGAAATTCTTTGTATTTTTCACAGTATGTAGGTGAGTGTAATACAGCATAGATGTAATCTAAAATGTCTATCGGTGCGAAAGTGTCTTTGGTGTTTTCCTTTTCGCTTGTAAATGTTAAACCTAATTTCTCGACTATTTGCTTTACAATTTCTGCGTTTAGGTTCGGAGTTCTCTCGATATTTTGCCCAACGGTTTGTTGTCCATTTGCTTCAGAGTATATGTATAAGGGTGCAACATAATCACCACCTTGCATACCTGGCCTTGACCAACTTCTAAAATCTATAATATTCTTTGTGAGCATAGCAGAAACTGAATTTTCTTCTGCATTACCAAGTTTAAAAACAACACCTACATTACCTTTTATGAAATGTTTCATCACTTCAGTACGAGGATAGCAATGAAAACCTTTAGAATTGCCTGTGTAGAATGTCCATCTTATATCAAATGGTCGATAACTAATATTTACTATTGCCCCCTTGTTAGGATAATTATTTTGTAAGTCCTTTTTAGCAAAATTAACTTGCCAATCTCTTACATCTTTTCCTAACTTAAATTTTGCTCTTGCCTCTTCATCTTCCAAACTTAAAAATTCTACGATAGTTTTTTCTAACTCTGTTTTCGTGTTGTGAATTGTAAAACCATCTCTTGCAGTAACAATACCAACATTATTTAGTTCAAACAATTCAGTCAATTTAATACCTTTATTGTATTCTTCTTGAATTTCAAAATTCTTTTGCACCATAAAATACATTGGTGCTTTGTTTGGTAATTCTTTATAGGCAATTGTTGAAATAGAATTTTCCATAAGAAAATCATATTTATGTTCTCGCTTTCCGTATAAATCATAATGAAATACTTTCCCGAGCTCATTAATCTTCTTTTTCCCTGTTTTTACAAACAAGTTAATAGAAACACCTTGCATAATATCAAATACATTTACATCAGGCGATCCATCAGTGCATACTTCTTTCTTTTTACTGTTGCCGTGTAAATCAATAGTATAAATCTTGTCGTAAGTCATTAACAAGTTCCAACGCATCCCTCTAAAAGTTGGATTATCAAGAAAGCCATGTGGGTTAATAAATGCTAATATACCTTCACCGTTTTTCTCTATGTAATATTGACCATAGCGTAAAAATTTCACATAATCATCATTAATCCATTTAGGATTTCGTTCTTGTAATTTCTGTTCACCGCCCGGTTCTTTTTTGTAATCTTCCATCAGATTCATGATCCACTCCCCTTTGTTGGAACTTTCTCCGCTATATGGCGGATTCCCTAATACACACATAACAGGTGTATCACGCTTTATGTGGTTGGCTTCGTTAGCTTCTTTTGATAACCAACTTGCAAAATGAGTTCCGGTATCAGGATGGTGTTCTTCCAATGAATTTGTAAGATAAACCCTTAATCGTTGTTTGCCATTTGGTTTATAACCCGTTTCACTCAGTAACATTTCAAGTTTTAAATGTGCCATAGCATACGAAGCCATTAGTATCTCGAATCCGTTTAGTCTTGGTAGTAAATGCTTATCTACATAGTCCTTCCAAATACCTTCTTGTCCTTCAAAATTCTTATAAATCTGTTTAACGACTTCAGCAAGGAAAGTACCTGTACCTGCAGCAGGATCCAGTATTTGTACTTTATGAACTTCAACCTTTTCTTTTTTATAACCAGATTGGGATCGCTTATCTTTTGTTTGGGTGTCAATTTCAATGGTTGTTTTTGTGGTATCTGCTAAACCCTGGGATAATCCAAATTCCGATTTTAAAATATCATCAACAGCTCGTACAATAAAATTTACAACCGGTTCAGGTGTATACCATACTCCACGGCTTTTACGTAATTTTGGATTATATTCTGCCAGGAAGGTTTCATAAAAATGAATGATAGGATCACTTTTCTGAGTGAGCTTCCCAAAGTCTTTCAAAAGAGAAGCAACATCTGTAGCTCTAAAAATATCTGCTAAGGCATCAACAATCCATTTTATACGATCATCCAGGTCATAACCGGCAATATATTGGAATAGTCTTCTTAAAAATGGATTAGACTTTGGAATAAGTTCAGCAGCTTCCTGCCTGGAGAAATCATCTAAGGTTGGATCGTGTAAACGTGCAGCAAACATACCATATGAAATTGTTTGTGCATAGATATCTGCAAAATCCTTTGGTGTTATATCATGAATTAGAATATTTTTAAAAGCTCCAAGTTGTTCTCGTAGTGTTATATTTGCTGATTCGTAAACCAGATTTTCATTATCAGATTCATCCTGGATCAATGCATTTTCAATGACGTTTGCTAACAATTTTGCTTTACCGGCCATCATTTTAGAAAGCTTAGAAGCAGATTTGATTGTTTGACCTATATGGGTGCAAAAGTCTTTAATAAGATCAGAGAATGAATCGAAATTATCCGTTACAGGAACGACCCTTCCGCTTTCAATACTTGCAATTTTAATAGAGGTTATAAATTCACTGTCCCGGTAAAGCCAAAAGTCCAGATAATCAGTAATAATTAAGTTGTCAAGTGATTTTTTGTATCTATCAAATTGCTCCTTATACTCTTTGCTATCAAGAGGTTTACCTATGTCTTTAGCTTCGATATAACCGATAGGAATTTTCCCTTTTGTAATGATATAGTCAGGGGCTCCACATTCAATATGAGCCGGTTCATTAGTAACCAATACACTTGGTGAAATTGATTCAATTAATCTTTGTAATTCACCTCTATAACTATGTTCTCTCGATATACCAGTTTTATATCTTTTACTAATGTTGCCTATATAATCATGTATTGTCATATTCCGTTCAATTGAATATTTTGCATTTTTAAAATTACAAAAACTAAATGTGATATTCAAGTTGGTCTACTATAAGATCCTTAATTTCTTTCCTGTAAGCCACAAACAGCATGGTTTAAAAGATTTTCAAAAGGGAACGGAATTTAACAGCCTCACGATTACCAATACAAACCGGATGCCGCAGGCGAGTTTAAGCAATCACGTGAGGGTTGTGATTTTGTAACAATAATCGAACACAAGTTCCGGTTATTCCGGAATCAGCTTCTTTAATTGGTTGTAGAGGTTTATTCTAATGAATCTAAAATCTCCTGTTTTCCGAAAAAGACACCCAATTGAATAATAACATGTATAATATATAAAATTTCGAGTTAAACATTTAAAAACATTATTATAACCGCCTGAATACATAACTGTTGGACTTATTATATTCTTGCGAATACTCATGTTTAAAATTGGATGGGACACCCAATATGATGGATTTTAAAATGCTATTATTCAGATAATGTGCGATTTAACGTTTTTATCGTCAAAAAAGTTCGGAAAACAGGAAACATACGATGTAATATTAATCAATAAGAGTTATTTAGATTTAGTTTGGTACAAGATACAAAAATTGGTGAATGAAAAAAAAGTTAAATATGTTTTTGAATAGTTAACTGGTATAGCTAAACCAAAACCCCATTTAGGGCATTTGGGGACAGCCTTTTAATAAACTATTCAAACCGATAAGTTTAAATCCTTGTGGTGCATTTGCAGAATTCTCTATATAGTATGGGCATAAATGCAACATGCAAATATGCTCCCCATCTCCTCTTATAGCATATATATCAATAGGGTGGTTAATATAGAAATGAAGGCCCCAAAATACCAAGTTGGGGAGTTGGGGCAACTTTTTAAATTATAAAAGGTTTTTCATGTTTTTTTGTTACCACCGTGAAGCATGAACCCATTGTGCCTTAAACCACTTACCATATCATGTGTTGGACAATCATGAAATCTTCCTTACCTTTCTTTGGCATGTTGAAATGAACTCGTTTCTTCAATCTCATTCAAACTTTAACGATTCCGCGGGATTAATATGGCCTGCCTTAATGGCACTATAACTAACTGTAATTAAAATAAAAATGATTGCCAGCAAACCGGTACCAATAAATATCCAGGGATCAATTTTAACAGGATAAGCATAATCCTGCAGCCAGTTTTTCAAATAAAAATATGCCCCAAAATATGCAATGATCAAAGAAATCACAACAAGTATTAAAAACTCTTTGCTAATCAGGAAGATAATTCTCCAAATACTGGCACCCAGAACCTTCCGTATTCCTATTTCTTTGGTACGCTGTTCAACAGTAAATGAAGTTAACCCCAGTATCCCTAAACAGGCGATAATAATAACAAGAATTGAAAAACAGAGGAATATTTTACCTTTCTTTTCATCCGCCTTAAACTGTTGAGCATAATATTCTTCAAGAAAAGTATAACGGAACGGCTGGTCAATAAAAACCTCCGCCCAGCTGCTTTCTATAAACTGAAGTGTTTCCTGAATGTTCTGAGGATTGATCTTTATATTGACCCAATAGTTTTTTTCTTGCAAAGTTAGCATAAGAGTCTCAACCGGGTCGTACAAACCCAACTGATAAAAATCTTTCATAACTCCAACAACCCTTCGGGGTGGATTACCATTCTCTCTTATCCATTTATTGTCAATTTTTTTCCCCAATGGTTCATCCCAGTTAAAACGTTTGGCCATCGTCTCATTTATTAATGCTCCAGTGCTTGTATCTGACAAAAACCCCCTTGAGAAATCGCGCCCCTTGACAATCTCGATGCCCATGGTTTCAACGAAATCGTAATCGACGGAATAGATGTTTATTCCCTTATCCTGCATACCTTCAGATGTTTCCACTTCCATTATGTATTTTAATGTACCCTTCCCGATTTTGTTGTTAGCACTGGAAACACCTACTACATTTTGACTCTTTAAAAGGGCCTCCCTGAATACCGGGTACTGTCGCATCATTGCATTGTTTTCCATAGTTACGATCACTATATTATGCGGATCAAATCCAAAATCTTTATTCATTAAATAATTTAATTGCTTATATATTACCCAGGTATTCATGATCAGGGCACAGGAAATTGCAAATTGCAGAACAACCATTATTCTCCTGACAAGAAAATTTGACTTGCTGGCTCCAATCTCCTTCTTAATTACTGATACTGGATTGAAACGGGATAAATAAAAGGCAGGATAAATGCCTCCCACCAATCCAACAAAAACAATAATGGCAATAAGGGTCAGAATTACCTTTGCATTAAATAAATAATTGATATCAAATGACTTACCAGTTATCTGATTAAACGAGGGAAAAAGGAGAATAATAATAACAATGCTGCAAATCAGTGCGATTAATGTTAAAATAACCGACTCACTAAGAAATTGTAAAATTAAGGGCCAGCGTTGAGATCCTGCTATTTTTCTTAATCCCACCTCGCGTGCACGATGTATTGAACGCATAGTTGCCAGGTTCATGTAATTAATGCTTGCAATCAATAACATGAAAAAGGCTACCATACAAAAAATGTAGATATATTTCATGTCGCCACTTTTTGCTCCTGATCCCACCTCCGATTTTAAATAAATATCTGTCAAGGGTTCAAGTACATGCTCCACATGCCAGTTCATTTCCTTCAGAACTCCTGCCATATATTTATCATACATTTCCTTCATCTTATCCTGTAAGACCATTATATCGGTACCATCTGCCAGCAACAGGTAAGTCCGAATATTGAATGTGCCCCAGATAGTAGGCATATTTTCCCAAGGCCTGACAGGCTTTAATACGAGGGCCGAAAAAGTCATGTGGGAATTTTCAGGGACATCCTTCATAACTCCCGTAATCTCAAAACTTTGCCCGTTGTCATTATGAATGATTTTCCCATATGGATCTTCACCTTCAAAATATTTATTCGCAAAAGACTCCGTAACTACCATGGTATTGGGTCTTGTCAAAACAGTTGCCGGGTCTCCTTTCACCAGATCGAAAGTGAAAACTGTGAAAAAAGAACTGTCAACGTAAATAACATCTTCATCGTATTGCCTGACATCTTTGTAAATAAATAATCCAGCAGGGAAATATAATATCCTGACAAACTCATCTATTTCAGGATAATCCTCTCTTGCCTGGGGTCCAAAGGGAATCTGGGTAGTAGGCCAGGTAAATTCGTCATCACTCTCTTTTATATGAGATACCACCCGGACAATACGATCCTTTTTTTCATGAAACTGATCATAGCTCAGATCATCAAATACGTAAAGCAGAAGGAGTAAACTGCTTACAATACCAATGGTAAGACTGAGCACAATAATCAGGGTATACACAAGTTCCTTCCTGATTTTCCGGAGGGTAACTTTAATGATATTCTTTAGCATGGTGATGGTTTTTTAAAATAAAAACTGAAAACTACTGTTTAAATCGAAAAAAACTGATTATTAATAGAATATATAGCAGGATTGATCAGAAATTCAGATTGTTCTGAAAGATAATTACTATGAGCAGCTATACAAATTTGTATCAAATTGCTCCTTATACTCTTTGCTATCAAGAGGTTTGCCTATGTTTTTAGCTTCGATATAACCGATAGGAATTTTCCCTTTAGTAATGATATAGTCAGGGGCTCCACATTCAATATGAGCTGGTTCATTAGTAACCAATACACTTGGTGAAATTGATTCAATTAATCTTTGTAAATCACCTCTATAGCTGTGTTCACGGGAAATACCTGTTTTATATCTTTTACTGATGTTGCCTATATAATCATGTATTGTCATATTCCGTTCAATTGAATATTTTGCATTTTTAAAATTACAAAAACTAAATGTGATATTCAAGTTGGTCTACTATAAGATCCTTAATTCCTTTCTTGTAAGCCACAAACAGCATGGTTTAATAGATTTTCAAAAGAAAACGGAATTTAACAGCCTCACGCTTACCGATACAAACTCAACTCCATAATTTTCTAAATCATTCGTTGGTGGTGTATTGCCTGTATAAACCTTTCCATAATCTGAAATTTTAATTACTTTCCAATCACCAGGAATTTTGTCGAGGGGGTGAGTCTTTATATGTTGTTTTGTTATTGATCATCAGGCAGTTAAATTAAAAGATTTTATTAATTGTTTTAAAATGGTTTCCATATCCTGTTTCCCAAAACCATTATCTTTAAAAATTGCAGGATCGGGCAGATTATCTTTTACATCGTCGATAAATGCCAGCATATCGCGTTTAATGGTTTCTGAAAGCACAATGACATAATCTGATTTCAAAAGAAAAGCCATTCGGAAAACATCATGTTTATGCTTTGCCACATCGCGGGTTCTTATTTTTTTGCCGGCCTCTTTGAGTCGCTTATTATTAAGGTATGCGAAGGCTTTAAGACATATTAATGCTTCAATATTTGCAAAATGTATTTCACCGTTAAAAACACTGTGCTCAAGTGTAAATTTGTAATAATCATCGTTCAATAATACTGCTGAAAGAGATGACAACCCATCCTCCACTGGAATTGGAGTAAGGTATGCCCCATGGTTAAGATCTATAATATCGGGTGATTTACTGAATAGTTCTATTTGTTTTGGGAACTCCGGTATTTGAGGATCACAAAACCTGTAACGATTTCTTTTTTCAGGGTCTTTTTGCTGTGTGTTATATTTGCCATCTATAATAAATCCCCAAAACTTTTTAACAAATGCCTGTTCTAATGCTTCAACTATCAGAACAATATCTATATCGTCTGTGGCCCTTGGTACGAAACCGGCATTTTCAACAATAATATCACATGCAGTACCTCCTATAATGATATAACTATTGGAATAATCTTTAAAATACTCAATGAATTTGCTTAAACCTATTACCATATATATTTTTCTATTATCCGTTCCAGAGCATCCTGTATTCGCTCATCGGTACTGTTTTTCAAACTCAGGTACAGTGAAATAGGGTCGACAACAGCATTTCCTCCCCGTAATTGATCTGCTATAACAACAGGATCATATTTCCAGAGTTCTAGACAGAAGTCTCCTTCATGTTCATTAAGATTTGCCAGTTTATCGTTTTTTTTCAGGTTATAAAAGGCGGATTTATCAAGAGCATAGAATTCCTGCCTGCCTGGGTTCATATCGCTATAGTCAGGTAGAGCAGAGAAATTGGAGTGGACCATTTTAACACCACTGGGTTTTTCATCAGTAAATACTTTTTTAAATACAGGGTTTACAAGCAGATTTCGTTTTTCCAAGTCATTCCACATTTCGGGAATTTCAAGATTAAACCTGATGTACTTTTCTTTTTCACCAATGGTGGTGCATATTTCATGATACTTTAAGTTATTCACTGCATTGGTAATTACCATTGGTGTATAGTGAAGTATTCCTGCAAGTTGCTTAAAAGAAAGCTCCCCGATATTTTGACTTTTATTCTTCTGTAATATCCTGTAAAGAATAATAACCTGAGCCGATGGAAGAAGAGTCTCTTTTTTACCCATTTTTCTATTCTGAGTAATGGTTTCATTCAGATCGATCAGGATAGCCGGTAAGAACAATTGTTTTCCCGGAACAATAAAATTGATTCCCTTTCCAATCAACCTTTTCCGGTTGAATGATGGGATATTCTTTGCTAGCAGAACAACTTTGACGTTAAGGGTTTCATTTATAATTTTAAAATGCTTTTCAGTTTGTAAAATGGATAGTTCGTCAGAATTGCGCCTTTCAGCCAGAATAAAAATATGGTTAAACATTCTGACTTCAGATAATTGGTAGATTTCACTTAAAAACATTGGAAGCATTCCATGTTTTTTTTGTGGCAATACTTTTATGTCAATTTCTGCCCCGATAGTTTCGGTAATATATTTCTTTAATTCCTTCATATTTATTTCATGATATAGTTATAAATGCACAATATAGCTGATTGGTATATTGTGCAATATTAAGTATATTATATTGAATATCATAACAAATATATCATATTTCTATTATTTTTTCATCATTAAAACCAATATGTTCATTATACCTGACATAACCCAATTGATTAGTACTTATGGTAGTATTCCCAATTTCAAAATCAGGTATATTGCAATGATGATGGCCATAAATCCAATAGTCCGGACCATTAGTTTCAATTACGTCAAACAACTCTACAGCAAATGCCTCATTCAAAGCATCGCCTGTATACTTTTCAGGATTGTCTTGTCCTGATATTTGTCTACAGGTTTTATCAAAGAACTTATCTCTCAGTAAAACAATCACTTATGCGACTTCGTGTCGTAACGTTCGACGGTAAGTTTAGTACCGGCGATCGAAGGATTTATTTTCGGTTTTAGGTTAAAGCTAATTTAAAAAATATTTTTCGAATTTGGAGTGAAGCAGGTATTAAATTTACCGTTTGTTAGCAACTGGCCGTCCTAATCAATATTTTCTTTAACTTCCTCATATAAAGGATTTAAATGACGTTTAATTATTGCCCAAATCATAGAGGAGTCAACTGCATCATAGGCATGAATTATTCTATTACGGAATCCAACAATTTTACGGGCGTTTTTTAAACTTGATTCAGGATGTAGTAAATCAAATTTGTTAACTGCTTCTCCAATTATTCCAAGTTGTCTTTCAACAGCGCATTGCGTTTTTAAGTCTTTCTCATAATCGTAGTAAGAGGAAATAGAAATTGTAAATTCCTCAATTAATTCGATAGCATGTATGATGTCAGCCAGGTATTTTAGTCCCTTCTCCGTCATAAATTAAAACTTTTGTTGAATCAATACTTTTTCTAAGGT
>JAUVJI010000217.1 GCA_030596605.1 Bacteroidales bacterium | reverse complement strand
CATCATTTTACTGGCGTTGCTTTTCGGAATAATCAATACCATGTTGATGGTGGTTATGGAACGAACCAAAGAAATCGGGATGTTGATGGCCATTGGGATGCAGAAATTTAAAATCTTCCGGATGATTGTGGTTGAGTCTATCCTGCTATCCCTGGTGGGTGGAGTTGTTGGGATTATAATTGGCGCTGCTGTGGCAAAGATCAGGTCAAACCACCCGATCGACCTGTCCATGTGGGCAAAAGGTTATGAAGCATTAGGATACGATGCATTTGTTTACCTCCACCTGGAGCCGGCATTACTAATCAATGTGGCAATTATGGTAATAATAACAGGAGTAATTGCCGCCCTCTACCCGGCATATAAAGCATTGAAGAATGACCCGGCGGATGCGTTGCGGATGGAGTAAGTTGGGTTAATGGTTAAAAGTTAACGGTTAACAGTTAACAGTTACGGGTTAAAAGGCGAGAAATAGTTTTTTATAAAGTAGAATATAAAATGAAAAAGAAAATAGTAAGTTTTGAGGATTTAGAGTGCTGGAAAGCTTGTAGGGAGGTTAGAAAGTTTGTAATGGAAATAATTAAAAAATTTCCCCCTGAAGAAAAATATGCATTAACTGATGGAATGAGACGATCGTCTCGCTCAACAACTGAAAATATTGCAGAAGGATATGGAAGATTCCATTATGGTGAAAACATTCAGTTTTGTCGAATTAGTCGGGGTTCTCTTTATGAACTAATTGACCAATTTATAAGTGCTCTTGATGATAATTATATCACAAAAATAGAATATGATGATGGAAGAAAATTAATAGATAAAGCCATACCTATTTTAAATGGCTACATTAATTATTTAAGAAAAGCTAAGACCACATACAAAACCAAAAATTCAGGCACTTTAAATGAAGATGAAATACCTTATAACGATTAACCATTAACAGATAACAATTAACGATTAACAGTTAACTAATAACATTTAACAATTAACATAACAACAATGAAAGTAATAGAAATCAAAGACCTGTATAAAATTTACAACAGCAGCGAAGTAAAAGTAAAGGCAGTAAACGGCGTCACCATTGATTTTGAAGAAGGTGAATTTGCAGCCATTGTGGGGCCATCCGGTTCCGGGAAAACAACCTTATTAAATATGCTTGGCGGGCTTGACAGGCCCACATCGGGCGAAGTAATAATTGCAGGAAAAAAAATCTGGGAATTAAATTCGAGGAAACTGATTGATTTCCGCCTTCATAATATCGGGTTTGTATTTCAGGCTTACAATTTGATCCCGGTTTTAACTGCAAAAGAAAATGTAGAGTTTATCATGCATTTACAGGGAAGGGACAAACACGAAAGGAATGCCCGGGTAAAAGAATTATTGGAAGCTGTCGGGCTGGGTGACCGTCTTAACAGCCGGCCAAACAAACTTTCAGGAGGACAACAACAACGTGTTGCAGTTGCCAGGGCATTAGCATCAAAGCCAAAATTTATCCTGGCTGATGAACCTACTGCTAATCTTGATTCAAAATCCACTGAGAATTTGCTCGACATGATGGAGAAATTGAATAAGGAAGAAAATATCACATTTATTTTTTCTACACATGATGCAAGGGTGATGAAAAAAGCAAGGCGTGTAATAACACTTGATGATGGAAAAGTAGTCAGTGATAAAGTTAAAGCAAACAAATAATGAAACTTTATCGGATTGCTGTCTTA
Source organism: Bacteroidales bacterium (assembly GCA_030596605.1). Classification (GTDB taxonomy): domain Bacteria; phylum Bacteroidota; class Bacteroidia; order Bacteroidales; family JAADJA01; genus JAADJA01. Next base: position 2,724 of record JAUVJI010000217.1, on the reverse strand, counting down.
ATCATTGCGGTGTGTTTTTCTGTGATCCGGGGATCAGGCCAGGATGGTCCCAAAAAATTGCAGTTTAGCGGCCATCTTCAAGACCTGAATACTGTTTGGGTTGGAAATATCAATTCACAATGGTATACCATGACATCAGTCTATAACCGGCTTAACCTAAGATATTATCCACATCAAAACTGGAAGTTTTCCGTCAGTGCCCGGAATATATTTAATTACGGACAAATGATTTATCAATTTTATCCTGATTACTCTGATTTACTGGTTAAAGACCCGGGGTATCTGAACTTAACATGGCCGATAGCCAAAGATTCTTCTTACCTATTGTATTCCAACATCGACAGGGCAAATATTCAATTCACCAAAGGGAACCTTGAACTTAGAGTTGGTCGGCAACGCGTCAATTGGGGGATCAATATGGTATGGAACCCAAATGACATTTTTAATACCTTTAATTATTACGATTTTGATTATATTGAGAGACCCGGATGCGACGCTATCAGAGGTGTATATTATACCGGAATTTCTTCATCGGTGGAGATTGCAGTTAAAATCAGCCGGGAAGAAAAAATAACCGCAGCTGGAATGTATAGATTTAACAAGTGGAATTATGATTTCCAGGTGATGGGTGGATTGATGGAGGATGATATTGTTGTAGGAGGCGGTTGGACAGGTTACATAAAAAATGCAGGATTTACCGGTGAATGGTCCTATTTCAGAGACAAAAACAATTTTGCCGATACCGTTGGGATTTTTGTTTTTTCAGCCGGTGCAAATTACACATTTAAGAACAGCATTTTTATACATGGATCGTTTTTATTTAACACTAATGGCACTACCGGAAAAGCAGGGCCAACCAATCCACTTGATAACCCTTTTATAAATATCAGGGACATTTCTCCAAAAGACTTTACCCTGGCCAGGTATTCCCTATTCGGCCAGATTTCTTACCCTATTACCCCACTGATCAATGGAGACATATCAGTCATTTTCAATCCTAATGATCATTCAGCTTTTATAGGCCCAAACCTCAGTTTTTCCATATCTGACAACATCTCACTTCTTTTAATGTCGCAAATTATGATCGGCGAAAAAGGAACAGAATTCGGAGGCTATGGAAGCCTCTATTATCTTAGGTTAAAGTGGTCATTTTAAAACCTGTCAGGTCAAAGAAGGCCAGGAAGTAACCCTCGAAATCGAACTCGAACCTACCTGCTGGTTAATCTTTTTCAAAGACCCGGTGAAAGCCGGGCTTTTTTTATACCTTTGCTAATTAATAAAACCTATGATAATAATTTATGTACCTAAAACACTTACTTTCATAATAGCAGTATGAACAACAGAGATATATACACCTATTTCCAAAAAGCATTTGGAAAATATAAGAAACCCTTTGGATGATTTCGGATAATGGCAAAAGGTACACATATCGCTCCTGAATGGTTGTGTATATGTAGCTGTGTAAAAGGATATATGTAAAATATATGTAATGATACACATACAATAACGTTAGCAACCATAAAATTACCAACATGCTTAATGTAATAATTGACTCAAACATAATAATTGCAAATTATTTTCTTAGATATACTGCATTTTCAAAATTTTGCAAGTATTTCCCTGAAAGATTAATTAGAGTTCATGTGACTGAAGTTTCTGTAGAAGAAATATTTAAAAATTACAGAAACAGCTATAAAGTAATCTATCAAAGCTTGAACAAAGCTCGAAGGGAATTGAATAAGGTTAGTGTAAATCAAATAGAATTGAAAAATGCAGAATTAGAAGAAGATGCAATACTAAAATATAAAGACTACTTATTTAATTTTTTCAAAGAAAACAATATTAATACTCTTCCTTTTCCAAAAGTTGAACACAAAGAGATTGTTAAATATTCTGTAAAAGGGAAAAAGCCATTTAAACAAAAGGATACTGGTTATAAAGATTTCTTGATTTGGCATTCTGCATTAACAATATTAAAAGAAAGCAAACAACCACTAGTCATCATAACAAAAGATTCAGATTTCCTTGATAAAAATAAAGTGAGTAAAGACTTTTTGGATTTTCTGGGAGAAAATAACATTGACTCAAATCGACTTGCTATATTGACATCTATAAATGAATTTAATAATAAATATTTAGATGAAATTATAGAAAAAGTCGACTTAAGAAAATACTTAGAAAACTATGAAAATGCAGAGGAATTTATTGAAGATTTTAAAACTGAGTTTGAACGTCAGTTGGAAGGTTATAGTTTAGATGAGAATGATAATATTTTACCTCAAGAGTACGAAAATCCATCAATTACCTATGCCAGTTTTACCGATTTTGACACAATTGACGATGTGGAAGTTTATGATGATGAATATTTTATCATAAACATAACAATGCGATTGGATTGTGAAATTGAATTTTACATATTTAAATCTGAATATTACATAATGGCAGAGGAAGGTCATAGATTTTCTGTTATTGATAAAGATTGGAATAAGCATTATGTTGCAGCATATGAGAATGTAAATTTAGAGGTTGAATTTTCAATAATCATTGATAAAGACTTATCTGATATGATTCAAGTGGATGTAAATGAAATAAGAAATTACGGTTGCTAATCGAGTAGACGGCCAGTGAGCTGGTAGCCCACTGGTGCGCCTCTCACACCACCCAGCGTACGGGCCTCTTACTGGGCGGTTCATTAGACAAAAGAAATTCCAAGCTGTATCTCAT
>JAUVJI010000055.1 GCA_030596605.1 Bacteroidales bacterium | reverse complement strand
TGAAAGTGGGTAAGGGTGTTTGTGTCCTCTTGGATTGAAAATGTAATTTTTCCTAAGTTTCTGATAAGAAACTTCATCCAATTCGTGGAATTTGTGGATAAAAAAATGTTTGCGGAAATAAGGAGACTATTGTTAATTAATTAACAAAGAAAATGATTCCTCGGTTACATTATGCACTTACAATTGAGAATTCATGACTATTTTCAAAAAGGACGATTTTATTTTTTCTTATCAAAATTAAATACAAAAGATAAAGTAAAAGAATTATATAAAATATCGTTTATGCCCGCCTGCCATCCAATTTTATAATAAATATTTTTTGTTTTATACATTATGTGAATTCTGTATACCATGGGTTTATCACCGTTTCCGATATAACCAATATATCCACCAAAAGAATTTGAAATTTCAATTTTATTGAAATTAATGTCTGCTCCAATACCATATAAGAAAGCATCATTCTGCCGGTGCTTTACTGAATTTGTTTGCCATACATAAAATCCCAGCATGCCATAAATATCAATTTTTTTGATGATATTATCCTTTAATTCTATTTTGTCACCTATAGATAAATCAAAAAAGTATCCTGGCATATCGGTGTACCGGGCAGCTCTAAGATTTGTTCCGGATGCTGTTCTGCAGTTTAATCTTAAGGAAACATCGGGAAGTTTATCATGATCTTTCAAAACTTGTATTAAAGTGGCAAAATTAAAATCTCCATATGCAAACCCCTCTCCCTCTAATTCAAATGTATTTCTCTCCTGGCGAAGAACAGTGTCCATATAAAAATATTCTACTACAACAGCATACAGTTCCAATGACACAATATTCTTTACAATAGGAATATTCATTTTGGCAAAAAAATCTATTGTTTTGTCGTATTTAAAAAATTGATAATCAAAACCTGTTGTAAGTTCCCAGTGGCTGTTTATTTTACCCGTTCTTATGTCAGGAACCGGTAATGCATTTGGACCCATATACCTGGGGGACATTACTATTAAATCGCTCCAATGTGGATTTTCATTTGTACTTTTATTGGGAATATCTTGTGAATAAGAATAAAACGACATCACAATTAATTGCGACAAAATCATTTGTCTTATCTTATTATTTTTAAACCATTTTATTTTCATTCAATATGCGGATTTAAGGCTGTTTAGCTCATTCAAAAATAATAATATTTATAATGGTATATCCGTTTGCTTTATCTTTGCCCCTATATTAAAATGGACTTATGAAAATAATATTAAAGCAAATAATATTTCTTTTAATCAGCTTTAATATTTATCTAACCTACGGACAGGCCGACATATCTGACTCATCCCTAAGCATTCCGATGTTTTATGCAACATATACTTATCAACTTCCCGGGGTGGATCTTGCAGATCGATTCGGAAATAACTCCAGTATTGGCGGCGGCTTTCAGTGGAAAATTAGCCAAAACTGGATTTTTGGTGCTGAATATTTGTATTTGTTTGGAAATGATGTAAAGGTGGCTGATCAAATTATGAGTAATTTAAAAACCATTAACGGAAACATCATAAATAATGCCGGTAATTTTGCAAGTTATAACGTGCAAGAAAGAGGGTATTACATTTCGGGGCGATTTGGAAAACTATTTCCTGTATTAAGCCCAAATCCTAATTCAGGTATTGTGGTTATAGGAAGTCTTGGTTACTTTCAACATAAAATAAGGATTGAGGTAACCGATAATAATATACCGCAATTAATTGATGATTATAAAAAGGGGTATGACCGCTTAGCTGGTGGGTTTGGAATTAGTGAATTCATCGGTTATATGTATTTAAGTGAAAGCCGTCTGATAAACTTTTTCATTGGGTTAGAGTTTAACCAGGCCTGGACAAATCCCAAAAGGGATGTTAATTTCGACACAATGAAGCCGGATGAAATTACAAATAGATTTGATGTTTTATCAGGCATTAAGGTTGGATGGATCGTTCCAATTTTTAAACGCGTTCCCAAAAAATACTATTATTTTTAGTATTAAAGAGCCTATGTTTTTCCTTTACAATATAAGTATTCATTTATACCTGCTTTTTATTCGCTTTGCTGCACTTTTTAATAATAAAGCAAACCTTTGGGTAAAAGGCAGAAATGATGTTTTCGAAAGACTATCAAAAGAAATAAACGGTGCAGAAAAAATCATTTGGTTTCATGCGGCATCACTGGGTGAGTTTGAACAAGGAAGGCCGGTAATTGAATCTTTTAGAAGTAAATATCCTAATTATAAAATCTTACTTACTTTTTTCTCTCCTTCTGGATATGAAATCAGAAAAGGCTTTAAGGGAGCTGACTACATTTATTATCTACCTATCGACACAATAAAAAATGCTGAAAAATTTGTTAGAATAATAAATCCAAATTTTGCCATTTTTATTAAGTATGAGTTTTGGTACAATTATTTACACAGGCTCTATAAGAAAAACATACCGGCTTTTTTCATTTCAACAATTTTCAGGAAAGAGCAGTACTTTTTTAAATGGTATGGTGGATGGTTTAGAAAACGCTTAAAAAAGATCGATTATTTCTTTGTTCAAAATAAAGAATCTTTGCAACTACTGAATTCGATAGGCGTTAAAGATGCTGTCGTCAGTGGCGATACACGATTCGACAGGGTTTATTCAATCAAAAAGCAGGTGAAGCAATTTCCTCTTGTAGAAAAGTTCACATCTGATAAAAAAGTTTTTCTTGCCGGTAGTACATGGCAACCTTGCGAGGAAGTTATAAAACAGTTTATAACAAATTTCGGAGCAGATATTAAGTTTATTATTGCCCCCCATGAGGTTCATAAAGTAAGAGTAAATTCAATTATAAGCATGCTGAATGATTTTGAGGTTCTTAAATATTCAGAGGCGAACGAAAACAATATTCAAAATGCAAATGTTCTGGTTATTGACAGTATTGGTATATTATCCAGCCTTTATCAATACTGTGATATGGCTTATATCGGTGGGGGTTTTGGCAAAGGAATTCATAACATTCAGGAAGCCATAACTTTTGGGAAACCGGTTATTTTTGGTCCCAATTATCAGAAATTTAAAGAAGCTAACGACTTGATAAAATTAAAAGGAGTTTTTAGTATTCAAAATGACACAGAATTCAACTCTATTGTAAATCTGTTATTTCAGGACAAAGAGCTTTATAAGTCATCTTCTGATACTTGTCAAAATTATGTAGAAGAGAATACAGGCGCGACAGATATTATTTTTTCCAGAATCACGAAGTTGGTTGATTTTTAAGATGCTTATTACTTCTTCCAGAAATAACCTGAAAATATTATCAAAACAGTAAAAAGTTCAAGCCTGCCCAGCAACATTAAAAAAGAGAGAATCCATTTTCCAATGTTCGGTATCCATGCGTAATTATCTACCGGTCCCACTTTTCCTATTCCGGGGCCAATATTTCCCAGGGTTGCAATTGTAGAACCAATGGCCGATTCAAAATCTAATCCAACAATCGTCATCACAAAAGTGCCGGTGAAAAAAATGGTGATATAAATAAGAAAGAAAGCCATTACTTTAAAAATAATATCTTGCGGAACAGCTTTACCATTAAATTTAACCGGAATAATTGCATGTGGGTGTATGGATCGTTTTAGTTCAACCGCACTATTTTTTAAAAGTAAAATGTGCCGGGCAATTTTTATACCACCCCCTGTTGAGCCGGCACTACCGCCAATGAACATTAAAAGAAAAATAAAAAACCATAAAAATCCAGGCCAAAACAAATAATCAGAAGATACGAAACCTGTGGTGGTAGTGATAGAAACAACCTGAAATAATGCATCCCTAAAAGTTTTCTCAATCGTTCCGGAATTGCCATAAATAACCCAGATGACCGATACCAGTAAAGTAATCCCCAGGCTGAAGAAGAAATAGTATCTGAATTCTTCGTTTTTCCAAATATTCCTAAACTTTAAATGCAAGGCAAAATAATGAAGGGTAAAATTTGTGCCGGCCAAAAACATAAAAATTATTATGACATATTGAATAAAAATTGAATTGTTTGCAATACTTGCATTCTGAGTTGAAAAGCCGCCCGTCGCCATTGTAGTAAAGGCATGGTTTATTGAATCAAAAAACGACATGCCCCCCAGCATTAATAACATTGTTTCAATAAATGTGAAAAAAATGTATATCATCCATAACCTTTTGGCCGTTTGAGTAATACGCGGGTGGAGTTTGTCGGGTGTGATGCCCGGCATTTCAGCCACAAAAAGCTGCATTCCGCCAATCCCCAACAGGGGCAAAATTGCTATTGACAATACAATAATTCCCATTCCCCCTAACCATTGGGTAATACTTCGCCAATATAAAATCCCCTTAGGAATAACTTCAATATCAGTTAATATAGAGGCTCCGGTTGTAGTAAATCCGGATATGGTTTCGAAAAAAGCATTGGTAAAATCAGGAATGGTGCCACTAATAATGTAGGGTAAGGTGCCAAACAATGAAATAATAATCCAGGACAATGAAACTATAATATATCCTTCGCGCCGACCAATAATTTTTTGAGCACCCCGGGCAAAAAACCATAATATCCCTCCTGAAACCAAAGTAATTAAACCGCTTATGATTAAACCATAACATTTATTACCACAATAATACAACGAGAAGGGAACACCTGTAAACATAAAACACCCTTCAAGGATCAAAAGGAAACCGATGATATTTAGTATAATCTTAAAATTGATCTTTGACATATTTAATCCTATAGGAAGGTTTTTGGCTTAAACATTTTTTCCACTTTCGCAATAGCTTTTGGATAACATAAAACAACAACCTTGTCACCTTCTTTTATTAAAAAATCACCAATGGCGATAAAAGATTCTTTTTCCCGGATTATACCCCCAAATATAGAACCTGCTGGTGTGTTCAAATCTCTGATTGGCTTCCTGGTTACAGGTGAATTTTTTTGCGCAACAAACTCAAAAACCTCAGCATCAATTCCGCTTAAACATTTTAACCTTATTACTTCTGGTCCATGTGTAAACCGTGCAATATGTCCTGCAGTAATTAGCTTTTTATTAATAATTGTATCTATTCCAACTTTTTGAGCAATATCGATATAGTTAATATTTTCAACCAATGCAATAGTTTTTTTAGCTCCCAGTTTTTGTGCATGGAGACAAGTTAGAATATTGGTTTCAGAATTGTTAGTAACGGCAATAAATGCGTCAATATCTTTAATTCCCTCTTCTTCGAGCAGTTCAATATTGCCCGCATCACCATTGATGATAAGGGTTTTTTCGAATTCATTAACAAGACTTTCGCAACGGGCTTTGTTTTTTTCTATTAGTTTAATGTTCATGCTCCTGGGAAGCATTTTAGCCGTTCTTCTCCCTATCCTGCCTCCGCCAACAATCATTATATTGTTGACATCAAAATGTTGTTTGCCTCCTAATTTTAATAAATCAATGACCCCCTCCGGCCTTGTAACTACATAGGCCAAATCCCCTTCAAGAAATTGATCCTCCCCCTTTGGAATAAAGGATTTTGAATCACGAAGAATGGCTATTGCCCTGAAGTTTAATTTTGGGAATATTTCAGCAATTTCATTCAATGTTTTATCAACAACGGGTGCATTTTTCTCGAGCTTTAAAAGAAAAAGTGAAAGCCTGCCATGTGCGAATTTATATGTTTCGGTTGCAGCCACTTGCTTTAATAAACCTGAAATATCTTTTGCGGCAATATTTTCAGGGCTAACAATCTCGTCAACCCCTATACTGTGAAATAATTCAATGTTTTCTTTTCGGAGGTAATCCGGATCACTGACCCTGGCTATTGTACGTTTGGCTCCAAGTTTTTTTCCGATTAAAGCTGTAAGTATGTTGGTTTGTTGTTCGTGAAGAACAGAAATCAATAAATCTGCCTTGTGAACCCGAGCATTTTTTAACACCTTCGGATCGGTTGAATCTCCCGTAATTGTTAATAAATCTGTTTGTGATTCAACAAGCTTTAACAAGTCTTCATGTGGGTCGACAATCGTTATATCATGATTCTCTTCCTGTAACATTTTTGCAAGATGAAAACCAACCTCGCCATCGCCCGCTATTATGATGTTCATAACTTAAAGGATTATAAACTTGCTGCGAAATAACGGTATAATTTTATAAAAATCAAGGAAGTTTTACGTTTTCGGACAATATCATGTATGAATATCATATTTATCCCTATCTAATCCAGCTCCGAATTTTTTTCTGTATACAACAAATTTAACGATTTAAACGAAACTATTTTTTAAGTAATTTTGACCCTCTAAAATAAAGAATGGAATGAAATTGACAAAACAATGAAATATTTCAAAACATTATTAAAACCAATCTATTTAGCCATATTATTTATTGTTTTTGTTGCAGCTGATTGCGATACTGAAGAACCAATTGAAAAGGAAAATATTTCCATTGATTTCACTTTTGAGGTTCAGGTTCACGACACAGTATCTATTCCTTTGCAAGGAGAACTTGTTTATATTGATACCCGAAAGTATGATAACGGCACTGTTAAGGGGATTTTTAAAGATCAGATGGGTACAAACTCTGATGGTTGGGTGGTTAAATATGTTGGGTATAATATGGATGAAAGTTCCGATTATGCCGTTTTTCATGCGTCATTAATAGGTTTTGATAATTATGACCCCCCCGTTGTTCACAAAATAGTTTATTACAATGAAATTAAAAGTGCAGCGGGTGGAAACAGCCATATCAATTATACGGTAACCGGATTCTTGGAAAAAACTGAATATTAACAAGTGAATAATTTAATAAAATGATTAAAACGATTGAAAATTTTGATTTTAGAAATAAAAAAGTACTGGTCAGGGTTGATTTTAACGTCCCCTTAAACGCAAAATATAATATTACTGATACAACCAGGATAGATGCTGCAATTCCTACTATAAAAAAGATTCTAAGTGGTGGTGGGTCGGTAATTTTGATGTCGCATTTGGGCAGGCCAAAGGAGGGTCCAGAAGAGAAATTTTCTCTTAAACATATAATTCCATATCTTTCTAAGCAATTGGGTTTGATAGTAAAATTTGCAGATGATTGCATCGGTAATTCAGCCAAAGATCTTGCTTCCGGACTGAAGCCGGGTGAAGTTCTACTGCTCGAAAACCTCCGCTTTTACAAAGAGGAAACAAAAGGAGATGATGCATTTGCTAAAAAACTATCCTCACTGGGGGATGTTTACATGAATGATGCATTTGGCACTGCTCACCGTGCGCATGCTTCCACGACCATCATTGCACAATTCTTCCCGAAGGATAAACTTTTTGGTTATATCATGGAAAACGAAGTAAAAAGCATCGATAAAGTTCTTCATGAAGCGCAAAGACCATTTACTGCTATTTTGGGCGGTGCAAAAGTTTCGGGTAAAATCGAAATTATTAATAATCTGTTAAGTAAGGTTGATAACCTGATTGTAGGTGGTGGAATGATGTTTACATTTATCCATGCATTAGGCGGAAGTGTTGGAAAATCGTTAATTGAAGATGAACTTTTTGAGTTGGCGCTACATACAGTAGAAGGAGCGAAAGAAATGGGTGTAAATCTTTATCTTCCTGTCGACACAATTATTGCAGATCAATTTGATAATAAGGCCAATAAAAAAATATCGGATGTTAAAACAATTCCTGAAGGATGGATGGGGCTTGATATAGGGCCGGATTCAATTAGTAAATTTACAGAGATCATTAAAAATTCTTCTACTATTCTTTGGAATGGCCCAATGGGTGTTTTTGAATTTGAAAATTTTTCAGAAGGAACTAAATCTATTGCGATGGCCGTTGCCAAAGCAACAGAAAAAGGAGCATTTTCCTTAATTGGCGGAGGTGATTCAGTAGCTGCTATTAATAAATATAACTTAAAAAACAAAGTAAGCTATGTCTCAACAGGTGGTGGTGCCATGCTGGAATACATTGAAGGAAAAAAATTGCCTGGTGTGAAAGCAATAAAGGGATAACTTAAATCGTAATACTTTCTACTTCTTCCTTAAGTTCTTCTATTTTTTCATTATCTAAATCTTTCAGGCTTTGCCATAGTAGTGGGGCAATTCCGGCAATAGGAGCATAAAGAAAGGAGTTTTCCTTTTTTTCTTTTGAAATAAATTTATCGTTGAAATTATTAATGATCAAAAGAACAATGCTAATAAGAACAGCTGCCTTTAATATTCCGAAAAATCCTCCAGCCATTTTATTTAAAAAGCCAAGAGCAACCATGTTTATGATTTTCTCTAATATTTTACCCAAAAAATATACAATAATCACAACAAGTACAAAGGTTACGATAAAGGCAATGATGGGAACATATTCGGTTTCCATATCAAGGTTGTTCGTCAGGAAATTTTCAGCATAGAATGAGAAATATAAAGCAGCATAAATACCAAGAATTAACGCCAATAATGAAGCTAACTCAATAATAAATCCACGTTTAAATCCGTGGTACGCAAGCCAGATGATGGGAATAATGAATATTATGTCGAGGAAATTCATAATTTAACAAGTTAAAAGACAAGGATTAGGATGCCTGTTTTGGTAAAATTTTCTGGTATGATTCTTAACCTTTACCCAAAAACTATACTGGCTTCATCACCCTTACCTGCTTACTTTTATTTCAATCTTTTTGTTAATTCTGTTGCAAAAACGAAGTCGTTCAGCTCTTTATTATTTGTATTAAGAATATGTTCTTTATCTCCTTCCCACCATAGCTCCCCTTTATAAATAAATGAAATGGTGTCACCAATCTTAATAACAGAATTCATATCATGGGTATTAACAACTGTTGTCATCTGAAATTCTTCAGTGAGGCTTTGAATCAAATCATCAATAACGCCCGCCGTATGTGGATCCAGGCCGGAATTGGGCTCATCGCAGAATAAATATTTTGGATTCATAGATATTGCCCTGGCAATGGCAACCCTTTTTACCATTCCTCCACTTAATTCAGATGGAAGAAGTTTATTGGCGTTTTCCAAATTCACCCAATTCAGACAAAAATTAACCCTTTCTTTTTTTTCTTCCATCGATTGGTTGGTAAACATCGTAAGAGGGAACATCACATTTTCCTCCACAGTTAAAGAATCGAACAGCGCCCCTCCCTGAAATAGCATTCCCAACTCCTTTCTTACATTTTTACGTTCCTTAAACGACATTTTAGAAAAATCCCTTTCATCAAAAAAGATATGTCCTTCATCCACTTCATGTAATCCTATCAGACATTTCATTAATACCGTTTTTCCTGAGCCGCTCTGCCCAATGATCAGGTTTGTTTTTCCTTTCTCAAATTTTACAGATATATCCTTCAATACCTGGTTTTCCCCAAATGATTTTGATATGTTATGAGCTTCGATCATGAAAGGAGTAATTGGGTAAGAATCAGATTAAATAGAATGATCATAATGCTGCTCCACACCACAGCACGAGTACTGGCAGCACCGACTTCGATTGCACCGCCTTTTACTGAATAACCCTCAAAACCTGAAATAGAAGTAATAAGAAAAGCAAATACTATTGTTTTTATTATCGCATAAGTGATGGTATAACTATCAAACCAGCCTCTTATTCCTTCAAAATAATCCTGCGTTGTAAATAAATTCGTGAAACTGGCTACAAAATACCCTCCAACCAATCCAAAACCCATACTTATAACAATTAGGACAGGATTGATAACCATGGCTGCAGTAACCTTAGGAAAAATAAGATAATTAGATGAGTTAATACCCATGATCTCCAAAGCATCAATCTGCTCTGTAATCCGCATAGTTCCAATTTCCGAAGCAATTCTTGATCCCACTTTTCCGGCAAGAATCAGACTGATAATTGTTGGTGAAAATTCAAGAATAACTGATTGCCTCACAGTAAAGCCAATCGTAGATAAAGGGATCAGCGGGCTGTCAATATTATAAGCTGTTTGAATGGCAACAACGGCACCCATAAAAACGGAAATAATAGCAACAATGCCCAGTGATTCAATCCCCAGATTATATATTTCAACAAGAAGTTGTTTTCTGTAAACCTTCATTTTGTCAGGCCTGCGGAAAACTTTGAGCATGAGTAATATATAAGCTCCAAATTGGCTAACCATATTTATTTGCTAAAGTATCTGCTAAATTAATGATAAAAAAATTATTTCATGTGTTTATTAAATAATCTTTTAACATGTCACATGGAATGGCCATGAAAGAATTATCTTGGTTGTTGTAAAAATATATCTTCATGGCCATTTCATGCAATTTTAATATTTTTGGCCGTTATTAAAAATATGATTATTAAAAAAATATTCGGCCTGATTTTGATTACAATCTGCTCATTGATAATTTTAGGATCCTGCTCCTCTTCAAAAAAATTAGAGAAAAAATGTCGTGATTGCCCTGAATTCAGCTATTACGATGAAAACATATAAGGAAATTCTTACCGATTATATTCCTGATAATGCTGTACCGGTAATTTTAGACTGGCTTGAAAATTCAAATTTTCAACTTAAAATAACCAGGAGTCGGTCGACTAAACTCGGTGATTACCGGCCTCCCATAAAGCATAATTTCCACAAAATTTCAATAAACCATGATTTGAATAAATATAATTTCCTGATCACATTAATCCATGAATATGCCCACTTAAAAGTTTGGGAGCAATACAAACATAGGGTTAAGCCACATGGAAAAGAATGGAAAGATCAATATCGGAAACTTTTACAAATTTTTTTAAATACAAAAATCTTTCCTGAAGATATCCTAAATATTCTTTACAAATTCATTAAAAATCCAACTTCAACCTCTATTAATACCGAATTAATAAAAATACTCCGTTCCTATGATAAGTCAAAAAACTATCTGACCCTTGAAGATCTACCAGACAAAAGTTTGTTTAAAATTCATAATGGATTAGTTTTCGAAAAGCTTGAAAAACTTCGTAAAAGGTATAAGTGTAAAAGATTGGATAATAAGCGGATTTATTTAGTAAGTCCAATGGCTGAAGTAATTCCGGTACAAAAATATTAAAGGTTTAATATTGCTCCTGTCCGCCTGTGCTAACTTCATCCTCATCATAAATCCGAATACGGACTCCATCATATTTTTTCTCAACTCCATTAACGTAGATAATACTGATAAAGGGGGTTCCGTCATAATTATATTTTATCCATTCCCCATTCTTTAACCCCATGATATATTCCCCTTCTGTTTTTTTATTACCGTTTGGCCAGAACCATATTTGTCGTCCATTCGGGTTATCTTCAATAAATTTCCCCTCGAAACTTAATATACCATCGCTGTAGTAATTTATCCATTTTCCGTGTCGCATACCATTCAAGTATTCACCTTCCGATTTATGATCCCCGTAATTAAAAGTCCATTTTCCTTCACGATAATCCTCTATATATTCTCCTTCTGCTATAACAACACCATATTCATCATATTCAATGCTATAACCATCAATCATTCCATTAAAGTAACTTTCCTGCCTCAATAAGTCACCGGTTGCAAAATACCAGATCCACTCACCATCTTCTTTTCCATCTTTATTATAAGAGCCTATTTGTTCCAACTCGCCATTTGGATGATAAAACTTCCATTCTCCAATACGTTTTCCTTCATCATAAATACCTTCAGATTTTAAAGCGCCATTGGTATAATACTCATTCCAGGGACCATCTTTTATTCCGGCATCATCAATAATACCTTCACCAACCACATCGCCATTACTAAATACATAACCGGCTACAATATCTCCTTCTGGGGAATATTCCCTTCTAACTCCTTCCGGTATATCATCTTTATAACTGGCCACGATTTTCTTTTTTCCATTTGGATAATATTCTGTCTTTATATCCAGCTTTGCTAATTCAGCAACATCTTCCTGTAAAATACCATCAATATATTTTGATGTAGTTAGTAAATTACCATCCTTTGAGAACTCTTTAAAATATCCATGCTTTAAATCATTTTTATATTCACCCTCTAACCTGATCGTACCAACATCTTCATAAAAATAATTCCACTTCCCTTGCTTCATGCCAACCTTATCAATCTTATTGATGTATTCAATATCAGTGATAAATCCCTTTTTATAATAAGTTAGTTTTATTATCCTTCCGTCACTTTTGGTGTATTCTTTTCCAATACCCTCTTCCAATCCGTCAATAAAATTAATTTTTTTCCATAGTTTTTTATCGGGATAATAGTAATAAGTAAATCCCTGTTTTATATCATCGGTAAAATTTTCCTCTATTATTTCTTCTTCATGGTATGTTCTTCTAATCCCGTTTTTTTTATCATTCAAATAAGCAATTTGCATAGCAACTTTACCTGTATCATTATAAAATGTCCAAATGCTATCTAATTTAAAATCCTTGCGATTACCTTCCGATTTTATTGTTCCATCTTCATAATAGGTTTTCCAGTAACCATCAGGTTCGCCATTTTTCATATAACCCTCACTCGATACCTCGCCATTTTCATAATAAAACCTAGTAAAACCATTCGGATCTATATCGTCCTGAGAGGATGTAATCAATGAAAAAATGCAAAAAACAAAAATTAAAGTATTTTTCTTCATTATTTTATTAGATTCAATTTTTTGGATATATCAAGCATTTTTCTAATTGGAATTTTTGCCTTTTTAATAACCTTATTTGAAAGTTTAATTTCAGGACTTTCATTTTCCATGCACAAATATAACTTTTCCAAAGTATTTAACTTCATATATGAACAATCGTTACACAAACAATTTTCATCTGTTGGTACAATTAAAAATTCTTTCTCCGGTGAATTTTTTCGCATTTGATGCAAAATACCTGTTTCTGTGGCCACAATATATTTATTAGAATCATCTTTGCTGGTAAAATTAAGCATGGCTGTGGTAGAACCAATATAATCAGCCAATTCCAATACAGGAGCCTTACATTCAGGATGAGCTATTAATTTAGCATCTGAATTTTCAACCTTTAATTTAACAACTGCTTCAGTTGATAATATATCATGAACCTCACAGGTTCCATCCCATAGTACCATATCTCTTCCGGTGATGCGGTTAATATAACCTCCCAAGTTCTTATCAGGCGCAAAAATAATTTTCTGATCTTTTGGTAAAGATTCAACCAATTGAACAGCATTTCCAGAAGTGCAAATTAAATCCGACAATGTCTTAATATCAGCTGTACAGTTTATATAAGAAATCACTATGTGCTCAGGATATTTTGCTTTGAATTCAGAAAATTTATCCTTTGGACATGATGCTGCAAGAGAGCAACCAGCCTCCAAATCGGGAAGAACGACTTTTGTATCTGGATTTAAAATTTTAGCTGTCTCGGCCATAAAATGAACCCCGGCAAATACGATCATATCTGCATTAGAAATTAATGCTTTCTGTGCAAGGCCCAAACTGTCTCCTACATAATCCGCAATATCCTGAATTTCCGGTACCTGGTAAAAATGTGCTAAAAGAACGGCGTTTTTTTGTTGCTTCAAATGTAATATTTTTTCTACCAGTTTAGTATCAGAGTATCCGGTCACCCTTTCTTCTTTCTTCATTAATGAATATTATTATATAATTTATAAAAAATTTAAATATGTATTAATAGTATGCTTGTTAATTGTGTTCAAAATAAATTACCGCTATTATTGACTTTTAGATTTACTATTTATTATTAACAATTCATTCACATTATTTAGTATTGCTTTTAAGTAATTTACAAAGTTTTTAACTATTGATCCAAAAATATATAATGTTTAAAAATTTAATTTAATTTACCTTAATTTTATGTTCATAATCTGAAGATAACCTGTGAAAAATATTAATAACTCTTACCTATTTTCAGCTTTATAATCAAATTGTTAATAACCCAATAACTTTTAAGAAATTTGTAACAAAATTAGCAGATATAAACATTTTAATGTTGACAAAATTAATAATTTGATTTTTAAGCTAATAGTATCAAAATGAAAATATCATATTACTAATAAACCATTAGTTTAGAATCATATATAGTTTTAATCATTACTTTTGTTTGAAACAACTTTTAAACATGTACGATAAAAGTCAGGAAATACCCATTGGATCTGATCATGGAGGTTTTGAATTGAAACAATATTTGATTGAAAATTTTTCAAAAAAAGGATATTCATTTAGGGATTTTGGAACATATTCTGAAGATAGCGTAGATTATCCTGATTTTATTCATCCGGTAGCCATAAATATAAATAACGGTACAAATAAATTTGGAATAATTATTTGCGGGAGTGGACAGGGTGCCAGTATGACGGCCAACAAGTACCCAAATGTAAGGGCAGCTTTATGCTGGGATTTGGAACAGGCAGAGTTAACCAGGCTTCATAACAATGCTAATATAATATCGCTTCCCGGACGGTTTTTAAATTCTGAAGTTGCAGAAGAAATGGTAAAGGTATTTTTGGATACAGATTTTGAAGGAGGAAGACATATTAACAGAATTAATAAAATTCCTGTTTCTTTGTAATTATTAATTGAACTTTGATGCACGAAATTTACAATAAGTTCTTAAAAGATTCCGAAAAAAAGGCATTTGATCTTGAGCATCGCAACAAGATCAATTTCAATATTTCTAAATATGATGCTGCAGTAATCAAAGGTAAAGAGCAGTATAAAGATATTGAGCTGGCAAGAAAACGTGCAGCATTTCTGAAACACCGTATTGTAAATAACCTTGAAAAGTACCTGATAGAGTTTGCTGCTAATTATGAGAAAAAAGGAGGGAAGATTATATGGGCATTAGATAAGGATGAAGCCATTAGGGAAATTTTGGCATTAATGCGAAAATATAATGCAAAACATGTGGTGAAATCCAAGTCTATGACCACTGAAGAAATTGAGATCAATGAAGCGCTTGAAAAGAATAATATTGAATCCCTGGAAACAGATCTTGGTGAATATATTGTTCAAATAGCCGGTGAAAAGCCTTATCATATCGTTACACCAGCCATGCATAAATCAAGGGATGATATTGCACAACTCTTTAATGAAAAGTTTAATACTCCACGCGAAAGTACTCCTGAAGAAATAACGGGATTTGTTCGTGACAAATTGAGAGGAAAATTCATAACTGCTGATATTGGAATTACAGGAGGAAATTTTTTAATTGCCGATACCGGATCAGTTTGTTTGACAGAAAACGAAGGAAACGGATTGATGTCAATGTCATTTCCTAAAGTACATATAGCCATCGTGGGTGTGGAAAAAATAATTCCATCCCTAACCGATCTTGATTTATTCTGGCCCTTATTGTCATCTTATGGTACAGGTCAAAAAATAACAGTTTATAATTCCATTATTTCTGGCCCAAAACAGGAAGATGAAATTGACGGACCTGACGAAATGTATCTTATTTTGCTTGAAAACAATCGCGCTGAAATTTTAAAACACGATGAGCAACGAGTTGCTTTGACTTGTATCCGTTGTGGCGCCTGCCTCAATGCCTGTCCGGTTTACAAGAATATTGGAGGTCACACATACAATACTACATACAGCGGACCGATAGGGTCTGTAATTACACCCCATTTGAAAGGTATTGAAAGTTATAAGCATTTAAGCTTTGCTTCTTCGCTTTGTGGAAACTGCAGCGATGTATGTCCGTTAAAAATTCCCATACATGAGTTACTCTTAAATAACAGGAATGAATCTGTCAAATCAGGGTATTCTAAATCAAGTGAAAAAATATCCATATCAAGCATGAAGAGATTTCTTTTAAAGAGAAAAAGGATGGATATGTTTAATGCAAAGGTTAAAAATATGGGTATGCAAATGATATTCAAAAATGCGTGGGGATCGAGAAGAGAGCTTCCAAAATTTGCCAAAAAATCTTTCCGTGAAATGTGGATGGAAAAGGAAAGGAAATAGATTTATAATTCGCTCCAACAATGAAACAATTAATTATATTATTTTTTACATTAATTCTAATTTTTACATTATTAAGCTGTACACGTAATAAATCAAACCATATCCCTGAAAAACCAAAGCAGGCAATGATTGCTTTTTCAAAAGAACAGATTGATATTAGAGGTGATTTTGGGAGTTTTGTAAAGGATGTTACGTCTGAAGAAATTGAAGATGGTTTGAATATAATAAAATTTAACCTCTTATCAGAAAATGCTGCAATACCACCTAAGATTACCTTGGAATGGAACTTTCCTTCCGTTGACGTATACCAGTTCTGGAATTCCAATCTCCGAACTGATAAAGTTACTTATTATGGAAATGACATCCGGTCGCGTGCTTCCAGCCAGGTTCCTTTGATCTCTTTTATCAACAGCAATGATCAGAACCGTTTTACTTTTGCCCTGTCGGACGCATTGAATAAAATCAATACGTATACCTGGTTAAGAGAAGAAGATTCAAAGTTTTATTGTAATGTAGAACTATTCAGCGAGCCACATCCTGCCATCACGGATTATTCTCTGGAAATAAGAATTGACCGGAGAAATATTCCTTTTTATCAATCAGTGAAAGAATCAACTGATTGGTGGGCTTCAATGGATAATTATAAACCAGCTTCAGTGCCTGATGCAGCAAGGCTTCCTATGTACTCAACCTGGTACAGTTTTCATCAAAATTTGGAAGTTGAAGAGGTTGTTATAGAATGCAGGCTTGGAAAAGAAATTGGATTGGAGGCTGTGATTATTGATGATGGATGGCAGACTATGGATAATAAACGGGGTTACGCGTATACCGGCGACTGGGAACCAGATAGAATCGGGGACATGAAGGCTTTTGTAGATAGTATTCATGCTATCGGAATGAAATTTTTATTATGGTATTCATTGCCTTTTATAGGTGAAAAAGCAAAACTTTACGAACAGTTCAAAGGAAAATACTTGCATCATTGGAAAAGCCAGGGGACATGGGTGCTTGACCCACGTTATCCCGAAGTAAGAGAACATATAATTAATACATATGAGACTGCCCTAACAGAGTGGAATTTGGATGGCTTTAAACTTGATTTTCTCGGTTGGTTTTATGCTGATGAAAAAACTGATCTAACAGCCCGGAATGGCCGTGATTTTGCATCGATGAATGAGGCCACAGATAAGCTGATGACAGATATTATGGAAAGGTTGAGAAAACTAAAGCCCGAAATCATGATCGAATTCAGGCAACCTTATATTGGTCCGCTTATGCGTAAATATGGAAATATGTTTCGTGCGGCTGATTGCCCGAACATGGAAGTGGTAAACCGGGTCAGAACAACTGACCTGAGAATTGCCTCCGGTAATACAGCTGTCCATTCTGATATGTTTATGTGGCATAAGGACGATCCGGTTGAAAGCGCAGCCCTTCAGATTTTGAATATCTTATTTTCTGTCCCACAGCTTTCCGTTAAACTGGATTCCATTCCTGAAGATCATTTTCAAATGGCAAAGTTCTGGATAAATTACTGGAAAAAAAACAGGTCAGTTTTACTGGATGGCCAATTTGTTCCTAAAAATCCTGGGGCGTTATATCCTGTTTTGAGATCATCAAGTGACAAGAAAGAAATTATTGCTGTATATACTGATCAGGTTATAGAAATTAATAATTCTGAACTATCAGAGATTGATATTGTTAATGCAAAAGGCTCAACTTCAGTTATCCTGGACTATGAACAAGATTTTGGAAAATCAGAGGTTCAAATTTTAAATTGTTTGGGAAAGTTAATTCAAGAGTTTTCTCAAAATTTTAAAGCAGGGCCAACAAAACTTTTGGTTCCCCCTTCCGGATTAATAAAAATCAGGAAATAAAATCAAATACCTGTAGTATTTAAATTCCCAAGACTTACAGTTATCAACCTGTTTTGAGTTGCATCATCATCATTATAGAGCCTGATGGTTACCTGAAGGTGCAAATTGTAAACGCTGATATTTGTTTCTTTCGACTTTATCATCCCGACTTTTAATATGTCTGAGTTGATAATGCCATATTTTCTTGATGGTTCATTTTCAAAAATCTCATCATTGTTTTCAAGATGCTTTTTGTCATAATTTTTATTGAACTCATATATGTTGGCGACTTCTTCCAAGGTTACAATTTGCATGTTTTCCACGCCATCCAAGTTGGTGGTAAACCAGGAATGAACATGCTCATCAATAAGGCATCGATTCAGGTCGTCTTTATTAAGTATGCGCGCGTTGTTTATGATAGCCCTTCCGTAGTAATTATTGTTAAATGAATAAATTTTATCGTGTGTAATGGCATAGCGCATATTAACGGCGCCAATTATTCTTCTGAGTTTGGGATAAAAATGAAATGCATTATAAGCCCTGAGAATAATTGCAAAATTGCAGGCAAAAAGCAGGGAGTGCAAAGGATTTTCAAATATCCAAAATCCACCGTCTCCGGTACTTATATAGTCCTTCCATATTTTATCTTCTGAGTAGTGTTGAAATATAAACTTATGGTTTCGGAAGCATAATTTAATTGTGGCCTCAAACAGCGTTTTCAATAGAAATGGTATCAGGGCTTGTTCAAATCGTCCATAAGCGCTGTATTGATACATATCAATTCCAAGCACAGAAACCCTGTTGATTTTTTCATATTGGATATATTTTTCAAGTTCATTTAGCAGGTCTGTATGGTCGGGAATTATATTGGTTTTGTCGAACACAACCCTTTTATCGGTTTTGTTAAGGATTCCCTCAATACATTTAGAGTTTAGTTTTTTAATTATCTTCATGGTTGTTTATTTTCTAATGGTTCTTCCTTTCCAGTTATAAGAGCTAACGATTCCCATCGCACCGGTGATTATGATATAAACAGGATATAAAAAAATTAATGGAAACGAATACAGAAACATCCGGCTACGTTTTACAAAGTTACCAATTCCAATTAAAATCGGTAATTCAATCAGTGATTTTAAAATAAATGCAAGTATTATGGTTTTGAATAAAGAAAAATAGAACAGTGATAGTATTAACCCAAAAATTAATAAAAGATTGGTCATATATACGGAAAAAGAAACCATCAATATTTTTATATCATACCCTTTATTTTTGGATGCCCATCGTGTTCTCTGGTGAAAAAAATCACGAACTGACTTTTTGGCTTCAGTAAAAACAATGGCGCTATAATTTTTCAAAAACCGGACTGATTTATAACCAAATTTTTTCCTGATCTTGAGCAACAGAAAAACGTCATCTCCTGAAGAAAAAGCATCACTTCCAAAACCTCCTACTTCGAGAAATGTCTTTTTTTCATATACCAGGTTGGCCCCGTTACACATTATCGGCCTGCCTATCCGGATTGCCCCACCTGTAATTGCAATCAGGCTCAGAAACTCGAGGGTTTGAATTTTCTCAAAAAAAGAAGTTTCATTGTGAAAACAAACCGGACCAACAATCATCCTTGGCTTTTCAGATTCATAAAGTGAAACGAATGAACTCAGCCACTTTTTACCTATCCGGCAATCAGCATCTGTAGTTATAATAAGATCTCCCTTCGATTTGTCAATGGCCAAACTAATGGCCTTTTTCTTATAGGCCTTATTAGGATTTTCTTTTGCAATGTTAATAAGCTTTGTTTGGTTTTGAGGATGAAGGGAAATAAAAGTTTCGACAATAGCAGCTGTTTTGTCTGTTGAGTTGTCATTAACGATAAAAATTTCAAATAGCTCTGTCGGATAATCCTGTAAGATTAAGTCGTTCAATAAATTTTCAATATTTTGTTCTTCATTTCTGGCAGCTATAATAATACTGGCTTTTGTTTGGAATGTTTTGTTTGATGGCACATAGGTCTTCAAATTAAACCAGCCAATTGTATAAGTGAAGATGATGACGAAATAAATAACACCAAAAATGATCAACAAAATATAGAAAATTAATAAAGGGTTAACCATGCGAAGTATGTTTCCTGAAGAACCTTAATCGGTAGACGAAAAATGTGCCCAAAATTGCAGGTATTGCAAGGTTGATCAGCCATAAAGAAGAAGACGAAGAAATTATTCCAATATTGATTTTATCTGTTAGTTCAGAAAAACGTTCAAAATATAAACCGATAAAATACAGCGAAACAGACCCCCTTATACCAAGTTCAGCAAGTGTAACTGTTGGAATTGCTGTCATAGTAAAGAACACCAGGGATATAATCATTAATCCATGAAGTAGTGGAATTTCAACAGAAAAAGTCATAAGAAATAAATAAAACTGTAAAGCAAAAACACAATATCGGAGAAAACTCAATAATAAAACAGTGGAAAGCTCAAATGTTGAAAATGTTGAAATAACTGAAAAATATTCATTAAAATGAACTAAGCGTTTATTTAATATCCGGCTAACAAAATTTGGTAAAGAGGTAATGTTTAGAAAAATCAAAATGAAGGTTGCAATGATCACCACCACAAGTAAAATAATTCCATAATACAGGTAATAATAGTCGGCATATAATTCGGTATTTCTAATGTAGATTGGAATGTAAAATAATAAACTAATGGCCCCAACCACAATGGTTACCAGCAATTGACTTATGCTGCCGACCATTGTAATAAATACACCTTTCCATGGATTGGCCTTCTCCAGAATAAATACACGCCCAAACCATTCTCCAATTCTATTAGGTGTAAATATGCTCACAGAAATGCCCGATAATACTGCCTCAAATGCTTTTAAAAATGAAACACGTTCAATCTTATTGATTAGAAATTGCCACTTCAATGATTCGATCCCCCAATTTACGATCATTAGAATTGTTATCCACACAATAAAAAAATAAATATGAGGTTGGTCAACCAGGTCCATAAATGAACTAACCACATAATCCAGCTTCCTGTGATAGAATACCTGTTTGTAAATGAAATAATAGGTGGCAAAGATTATAGCCAGCCTGACAATTAAATTGTAGGTTTTGTTTTTGTGTATATTTGTAAAGTACTTATTCACGCGTCAGCTTGCAAAGTTAAGGTCTTATTTTGAAATCAGAGCGAATAATAATGGGCATTGATCCCGGAACCAATATTATGGGTTACGGGCTTATTCATCATAAAGGTTCGAGCGCCGAGCTTTTATCAATAGGCGTTGTCCACTTAAACAAGTACAGCAATCAGGCATTAAAATTAAAAAAAATATTTGAAAGAACATTAGCTTTAATTGATGAATATCAACCTGATGAACTTGCAATAGAAGCACCATTCTATGGAAAGAACGTTCAGTCAATGCTAAAACTTGGCAGGGCACAAGGTGTTGCAATGGCATCTGCCCTGTACAGGTCGATACCTATTTTTGAATATTCCCCTAAAAAAATTAAACAATCCATCACTGGTAATGGAAATGCATCCAAGGAGCAGGTTGCAGCCATGCTTATAAATTTTTTTTCCATTCAACAACCACCGAAATATCTTGATGCTACTGACGGGCTTGCTGCTGCTGTTTGTCATTATTTCCAAAAATCAACTGAAACAACCAATGATAATTATTCTGGATGGAAACAGTTTATTTCAAAAAATCCGGATAGAATTAAATGAAGATTTTTACTAAATCTCAACCCGTATCCAGTAACACGTAACTTTTGTTTTACATCAGCTTCTGATAAGCTTGCCACCACCTGTCTGGTATGTCATCTTTGCAGGCAGTTTCGTAATCGTTATAAGAACAGGGCACCAAATGATGCCGTTCATAAATATTCTTGTAATTTGTTTTTACCGGAACGTCCATCCACCACCTGTCACTTTTTTTACTTTTGTAAAACACAAGCTGATCCTTATGATCTTTGATGGAAACAGTATACTTGATATATTCTTCTTTGTCTTTGTAGGGGTGGTCGTTTTTACGGGCATAGTAACCATCAATAAAATACCAGATCATTTGGGCTACAAGATGTGTTGTCTGCTCATTTCTGTCTTTCTTAGGGTTAATTTCATAGAACCCAATTGATGACAATTTTTCACTTAATCCGGCATATCTTATTATCTGGCAAATTTCCTCACCGTAAAATCCATTTGGAGATGCATTTCCGTTGCCCGGAGCATCTGATTGACGGACAGCAGATATATCAACTGTTATCATGTCTGCATTTCGAGCAAGAGGTTCGGCTTCTTCAATATTTTTTCGAATGCTGCCCAGCCTGTAAACATCGAAATATAAATTTTTCATCAAATGAATTGCTTCCGGATCAACGAGGTATGATTGATAACCAATGTTTGTATAATTAAAAAGAAAATTGGGCTGATGCAGAATAATTTTATTTAGGTATGATTGGGAGTCAAGCTCCTGTTCCGTTTTTCCAAGATCAAAAACAGAATCGACCCCAACAATATTTATTACCCGCCCCAATGATTCGTAAGCCATGTAGTTGCAGAAAGTTAAATCCTGACTGCCACCAATAATAAGGGGAATAATTTTATTTTTTATGAGTTCGGAAATTATGGAAGTTAAGGCAAAATAGGTATCATCAATTGTATGACCTTGTTTGATGTTTCCCAGGTCGGCAACTTTTGGGTTGAAATCACCCCTGAAAAGTTTATACAAATGATTTCTGACATAATCGGGGGCATGGGCACAACCATTATTATTTACCGCATTTCTGTCTTCATTCACACCAATAATGGCCAAGTCTGCATCCCCAAGATTAGGAAAATGTTCTTTATCAACATAACTTCTTAGCAGGTCACCCATTCTGAAGCCGGAAGAATCCTCTCCAAATTTATAATCTGGTAATTCAAGGGGCTCAAAATAAATTGAAATATCCATAAAATATAACTTTTACTGTACTGGAGGTTAGTTACTATGTTTATACAATAATAACACAAAAAAGTTATGATAAATCAGATAAAAAACCTCTTTAACAAAAAAGCTATTTACCTTTCTTGTTGTTTTGTTTTTTATCAGCTGCTTCAATTATTTGTAAGCATTCCTCAAGGATCAGTGTTTCTGGGTTTTTTCCTTTCGGAATCCTGTAATTTTTCTTCCCCCTGGAAATATACGCCCCATATCGGCCTTTGAGTACCTGAACAGACGTATCTTCCTTAAAGTTCTGTATTATCCTTTCTTTATCTTTTTTTCTCTTGTCAAGGATTAGCTCAACAGCCCTTTCTTTTGAAACAGAAAGAGGGTCGTCTGTTTTTGCTAAAGAGTAAAATTTATTCGTATGCCTTACATATGGCCCAAAACGACCAATAGCAACAGTTAGCTCTTCGTTTTCGAAATTTCCAATTGATCTTGGGAGCTTAAACATCTCAAGGGCGTCTTCAAGAGTAACCGTTTCAATGCTTTGCTCTTTGTTTATCCCGGCGAACTTTGGTTTTTCTTCACCGCTTGATTCACCAATTTGAACAATAGGGCCATAACGACCAATTTTTGCATAAACATTTTGTCCTGATTCAGGATCTTTTCCTAACAGTCGTTCTCCGCTTTGTTTTTTCGACTTCTCCAGGGTATCCTCAATTCTATTATGAAAAGGCGTGTAAAATTCTTTGATCATTTCATTCCAAACCTTCTTTCCCTGGGCAATTTCATCAAATTCCTTTTCAACGTTAGCAGTAAAATTATAATCCAGAATATTGTCAAAATATTGTACAAGGAAATTGTTAACGATACCACCTATGTCGGTTGGAAAGAGCTTGTTTTTTTCGTAACCGGTTTTTTCGTTTTTTGTTTCTTCCCTGATGTTTCTGTTTGTGAGCAGCAACTGTTCAAATTGGCGATCAATTCCAGTCCTGTCTGCTTTTACCACATATTCACGTTTTTGTATTGTTGATATGGTTGGGGCATAAGTTGATGGCCGGCCAATACCTAATTCCTCCATTTTTTTAACCAGACTTGCCTCGGTGTAGCGGGCTGGTGACTGGGTAAACCTTTCTGTAGCAATAATTTCCAGACGACCAAGCTTGTCTCCTTTTGAAATGGGGGGTAACATCCCCTTTTGGCCATTGGCTGATTCATCGTCTGTTGATTCTATATAAACCTTTAGGAATCCATCAAATTTGATTACCTCTCCCCGGGCAATAAAATTTTCATTTGCTGATGATATTTCTATAGATACATTGGTTTTTTCTAATTGAGCATCTGCCATCTGTGAAGCAATTGTCCTTTTCCATATTAATTCATAAAGGCGTTTCTGTGATGCGTCTCCTTCAATTTCCTTATTTTCCAGATATGATGGCCTGATGGCTTCGTGGGCTTCCTGGGCAGATTTAGATTTTGTCTTAAATTGCCTGATTTTTATATACTCATCTCCAAAATTTTTAGAAATAACTTTTTTGGCGACAGATAATGCTAATTTTGAAAGATTAACAGAGTCAGTACGCATGTAAGTTATTTTCCCTGATTCATAAAGTTGCTGGGCAACCATCATGGTTTTGGCAACAGAAAATCCAAGTTTTCTACTTGCCTCTTGTTGAAGTGTTGATGTCGTAAACGGTGCTGCAGGTGATTTTTTGGCTGCTTTCGATTCTACTGAACCAACGGCAAAATCTGCTGAGATGCATTTGTTTAAAAGGCTTTGTGCTTCTTCTTTGGTTTTAAATTTTTTCGAAAGTTCAGCATCAATTGTTGCACCTTCTTTGTTTCCGTTAATTTCAAATCTTGCAGTAACCCTGAAATACGATTCTGTTTTAAAAGCTTTTATTTCTTCTTCACGTTCAACAATTAATCGTACTGCCACCGACTGAACCCGCCCGGCCGAAAGGGCCGGCTTTACTTTTTTCCAAAGTACAGGAGAAAGCTCATAGCCAACAAGGCGGTCTAACACTCGCCTTGCCTGCTGCGCATCTACCAAATGGATGTCAATTTTCCTTGGATTGTCAATGGCTTCCAGGATTGCGGTTTTAGTAATCTCATGAAAAACAATCCTTTTCGTTTTTTTCTCGTCCAGCCCCAATGCTTCAACAAGATGCCAGGAAATAGCCTCCCCCTCACGGTCTTCATCAGTTGCCAGCCATATGGTTTTTGCATCTTTAGCAATTTTTTTAAGCTCTGAAATTACTTTCTTTTTGTCAGCAGAAATTTCATATTTAGGTTCAAACCCCTTTTCTTTATTAACACTAAGATCTTTTTTCGAAAGATCTCTCACGTGTCCAAAACTGGATTTAACTGAGAATTCTTTACCAAGGAATTTTTCAATCGTTTTTGCCTTTGCCGGGGATTCGACTATAACAAGATTTTTAGCCATTTTTAGTTGAATTTGTTTTTACAACTGTTCTCAAAAATTTTGCAAATGTAAAAGATTAAACATATTAAATACCAAAAGGTTTTTAATTTTTTGACTGAAAAGAATCAAAAGAAGCTTGTAAAATGAACACTATTCTTAAAAGATGGATTCAAAAGATTATTTTATATTTGTTGTTTTAATAATAATAATACCAGATCATGAGCAAGAGAAATTTAGTTTATTTATCAGTTCTTTTTTTAATATTTTGTCAGTTTAGTTTTATTTCGGTATTTTCGCAGAAGGAGCCTGTAGTATATGATATTAATCTGCTACCCCCCTTATCTGTAGAGGACTCCATAAGTCTCAGCAACCTGCCCAAGCTAACCCTGCCCGATTCTTACCTTGGCCCGAATGCCC
>JAUVJI010000017.1 GCA_030596605.1 Bacteroidales bacterium | reverse complement strand
TCTTTTCTTCGTGTTGGGTATTGGAAGTCTGATAGCAGGAATTCAAGTTATACGAAGTGTAAAATCTTATTCATTGTATATCATATTTATTGGAGCCGCACTCGCTATATGGATAATAACCCAAATGCTAATGATAAGGGGTATACATTTACTGCATTTCATATACGGAGGTATCGGGATCGTATTGCTATTTCTTGGAATAAAACAATGGAAAAGGCAAAACGAATAAATCAGGCAAATGCCTGAAATAATATTATCTTTCAATTCTTAAAATTCTTTCACTTTTGCAATTCCCTGACAATGAAAATTATTAATTTTGGGAACAGAAGAATTAATTAAAAATGTCTGAACAAACAGAACAATCCATTGCTGATTCGCTGGAAGCAAATAAAAGGATACTTCCTTATATGCCTTATCTCCTTCAGGATATGTGGGCACTGGGATGTGCATTGGAATCGATAATCACAGCAGTTGGTTCTGTTGGATTACATCACAAATCTAAAGTCCTTGATCTGGGTTGCGGTAAAGGGGCTGCATCCGTTCAGCTTGCAGCCGAATTTAGATGCAATGTTTTAGGCATTGATGCGACGGAGCCGTTTCTTAAAGATGCTCAAACAAAAGCATCCGAACACAAAGTTTCTAACCTATGTGAATTTGTCCAGGAAGATATTTTAGAGTATGTGAAAACGGAACATCATTTCGACCTGGTTATCCTTGCTTCGCTGGGGGGAATCTTCGGATCATTTAAAAATACCATTGCTTCACTTAGATCACAGGTTAAGAACGGTGGATACATGATCATAGATGACGGATATTTACGAACAAGGAATTCCTTAAATCGCAAAGGTTACGGACACTATAAGAATAACAAGAATACGCTCAAAGAATTAACTTCATACAACGACAAATTAATCAAAGAGATAAATACTACCGTTATCAGCCGGCAGATTAATGATGAGTTTTTGCAAGAAATTGAAAGAAGAGGAAAAGAATTAATCACTAAACATCCTGAAATAAAAGAAGAAATCGAAGCATACATTCTACTCCAATACGAGGAGTGCAAAGTGATCGATAAGGAAATCGAAGGGGCGCTATGGCTTTTGCAAAAATCCCTTGAATAAATACATAAGGCCTGCTGATACGAGCAGCCCCTCAATACTTAATAATAGATGGCGATAGCTCCTTTTGGTTTGGGTTGTCGTTGGGATATTCATTTTAAACTTCTTTCAATTTCCATTTCCCTCGTTTAAACAGGTAAAAAGCAGCAATCGTCATCACTGTTTCGGCAACAACGATGGCGTAATAAACACCGGTTTCACCAATCCCCATTTGAAGCGCCATTAAATAAGCAAGTGGAATTTCAAGCATCCAAAAGCAGAAAAAATTGATCCTGGTTGGAGTCATGGTATCGCCTGCCCCATTCAAAGCCTGGACCAACACCATTCCCAAACCGTATGCAATAAATCCGAAACTTATGATCCTTAAACTTGCTGCACCACTATTTATAACATCTGTATCATTAATAAATAATTGTACAAAAGTCGATGGGATAAGTATAAATATCAGACTTACGATACCCATATAGACCATGTTGACTTTCCCCACAGCCCAAACCGATTTTTCAGCCCTGTCAGGCTTTTTGGCGCCGAGGTTCTGACCAACCAATGTAGCAGCCGCATTGCTGATTCCCCATGAAGGAAGCAAAGCAAAAATGATGATCCTGATAGCAATAGTATAGCCTGCCAGGGCTTCACTGCCAAAAACGGATATGATCCGCATCAATCCTATCCAGCTTTAGGTTATAGATATGAAATGGGATTAACAACATGTTTAGATATAAGCAAGTATCCTCAACTTTATGTTAGTAGGGGCATAATCCTATTATTTTGTACATTTGTTCCTTTTAAAACGAGTAACCAACAAAGATAAAAGAGAAAAGAACAATAATAAATTGAAAGAAAGAATAGACTATATCGAAATATAACTAGCTGACTGGAAAGATTTTGTTTTGTTTCCCATACTGTTTTTACCATCAGGGGCCAATAGGAAAGACAGCCCGCATTACACAAATTTGCAATAAAGTACAATTAATACAACCTCACTATATAAATGGGATACTAACTATAAAAACTAATTTCAAAAAATATGGAAAGGCAATTAATGAAAATGGAAAATACCACTAATCTTGACGACTATAAAAAAAACAAGAAAAAACCATATGGCTATGAATTAATTATGGATTTACATGGATGCGATATATCCAAGTTTACGAGAAAGGATATACGTATTTTCTTTATTAAACTATGTGATCTTATTAAAATGCAAAAACGTGATTTGCATTTTTGGGATGATGTAGATACACCTGTTGATGAACAACAGACTTCGCCACATACAAAAGGAACCTCTGCAGTTCAATTTATATTAACAAGCTCGATTGTAATTCATACACTAGATATTAAGAAGGATGTGTATATAAACATTTTCTCATGTAAATATTTCGATGAAAAAGTAGCACTTGAGTTTTGCGAAAAATGGTTTTCATCATCAAATTGCATATCACATTATTTAGAAAGAATTTAAAATGTTATTAAAAGAAAAAAATATAATTATACCTATTGATAATAGGGAGCAATCCTTAATATCATTTTTTGAGAGTTATATAAAAAGCTCCCTTTCAGAAGATGAGATACCAATTCGATTTGTTGTGACTAGTAGCGATGAACAAAATTATCATTGTGAATTAGGTGTCCTAAGTGGTTTGAAAGAAATGCCGGGTTTAAATCCAACTTCAATTTTTAAATTTGAGAAACGAAAATCAGAAAATACAAATAAGTTTAACACTGTTTTTGTGGTTCCAACCGGTATAGGTGCTGAGATTGGAGGACATGCCGGTGACGCTAATCCTGTTGCTAAACTTTTTGCCTCTGTTAGCGATACATTGATAACTCATCCTAATGTCGTTAATGCATCTGATATTAATGAGCTACCGGAAAATGGGTTATATGTTGAAGGAAGCGTCATTTCTCAATTACTTATGGGTACAATAGGACTACAAAGAGTTAGGTCTAATAAGGTTTTATTAATTGCTGACAAACATAGTGATGAAATTATTGATAAGGATTTAATAAATGCAATTTCTGCGGCTAGAAGTACAATCGGTTTGAATTGCCCAAAGGTTATTCAATTAAATCCACCTACAAATGTGTATGCCGAATATGCTAAATCAGGAAGATCTGCAGGACGCATCGAAGGATTAAAAAAGCTATTTGATGTAATTGCTAATAATATTGATGATATTGATGCTTTGGCTTTATCTTCAACCATTAAAATACCGGAAAATGTAGCAAAAGATTATTTTTCCGGCAAAGGAGAAGTGATAAATCCCTGGGGTGGTGTTGAAGCTATGTTAACACACGCAATATCTTTATGTTTCAATATCCCTACAGCACATGCACCCGCTATAAGTGATTCAAGTTTGTATATGAAACATTTTGGGATTGTTGACCCAAGAATGTCAGCAGAGGTTGTTTCATCATGTTACATTCATAGTATTTTAAAAGGATTGCATCGAAGTCCCAAAATTATAAAGGAAAGGGAATTGTTTCAGGAGTCAGATATAATTAGTGCTTCTGATATTTCCTGCTTGGTTATACCTGAAAATTGTATCGGGTTACCAACCCTTGCAGCCTTAGAACAAGGAATCCCTGTTATTGCAGTTCGTGAAAATCGCAATTGTATGCAAAATGACCTAAATAAACTCCCATTTAAAACAGATAAATTATTTATAGTTGATAATTATGTGGAAGCAGCCGGTATTATTTCGGTACTTAAGTCGGGGGTTACTTTTTCCTCTGTCAGGCGACCATTAGAACATACTAAAATAGTTATAAATTAAAAGGAAATTTATATGGATACAATTGTAGCACAAGCTTTAGATACACTGAATCAACCCATAGAAACAACTCTGACCTATGCTCTACTTGCTACTGAGCAAACTTCAAGATTTATTCAATTTTTAAACTGGTTAAGCCAAAAATATAATGCTTATCCTTGGATAATTCCAGTTTTAACTTTGATAGTTTTAAGTTTCACTGTTATTGCTATTTATAAACAATTACGAGCTCAAAAGAAAATTCTAAAATCACAATTATTAAAAGACCGAATTACTATGGGATGGCAAACCGACAAACCAATAACTGAGAATCATATTGATAATGTGAGATTGCTTCCTAGTGGTTATATGCAAGAGAAATACAAAAATAAGTACACTGAAATGATGGGAATGGATGAGGGAGATGAAAAAAAGGAGTTGAATTCTGAAATAGGCAAATATTTATACTTATCTAAAATATATGATTATTTTCTCTATACATATATTGTATATATTAAGGATGAAAAATTTAAAGACCCTTGGGGTAAAGATTGGCAGAGACAATGGCTTGCAGAATTAAGGAAAGATAAAATATTTAAGGATGTAATGGAATTCCAACAGAACGCGCATTTTGATTTTGACGAATATTTGAAAGGGCAAATGAAGGGCCCTGTTACGGAAAATGATTTTTCTGATTTTAGGTGCAGTAATAAAGCCAAAATTTTTAAGTTTTTAGTTAAAAAAAATATCATTAATGAGGAAGGTGTTGTAATCGCCGAAATTGATAGATTGGATGAATATATCAAACATTTCAAAAAAGATATAGAAATTGTTAAACATATTTTGCAGCGATCCAAGAATGCAAATAACTGAATACCACTTCACTAGCATTAAAGAATAACAGAAAATCAATTATGAATAAAAATAAAAACTCAGTCAAAATAAGAACAGCAATACCTGAAGATTTGCCTCAAATACTCAAATGCTCTAAAACTTCTGATCGTTTTGTTGTATCAGAATATTCTAATGGTTTTGATGAAGATGATATTCGTTTTTGGATAACAGATTCACGTGCAATAGT
Source organism: Bacteroidales bacterium (assembly GCA_030596605.1). GTDB lineage: Bacteria > Bacteroidota > Bacteroidia > Bacteroidales > JAADJA01 > JAADJA01. The sequence goes on along the minus strand of JAUVJI010000017.1, from coordinate 38,045 downwards.
TATTGTAGCAACAATTGATACAAAAATAATAGGATTTGCTTATGGTGTTATTGTTTCACCAAAATGGTTTTTCTTCGATGCATTTTTAATAATTCCAGAGTTCCAAAATATCGGCGTAGGAGGTAAAATGTATAAATACCTGCGGGATATATGTAAGGAAAAAGGGATAAAATTAATACAAGGCCTTGTGAAAAATTCAAAGAATAGTGCTTTGGGATTTTGGATTAAACAAGGTTATACTAAGGGAAGCGATTTAATATGGGTAGAAGATCGCTTAGATAAAAATAAATGTAATAATTAATATGTTGGGATTTAATATAGATGAATAAATGTACTGTTGTTACTTCTTTATGTTCAGGAAAAGAGATGACTCAAGCAGGTGCCGTGTACTTATGTACGGCATTATCTAATGCTAATTTTTCTTATAGGTTGCTTGATTTAAGTGGTAGTTTGGACTATTCGAATACACCTTTAGAACTCAATACAAAATGCAATTCTCCAAATTGGTTAAATCCAAACAGTATAAAACACGGTGATTGGATGGATGATTACCTCCCTATGTCTGATTATATAGACGGTTTTGTTTTTTTCTCATCATTGTATTCACCCGATGTTGTCTTTCATTCTCGCTTAAGCTATAATATAAAAAAAACGAATCCAAACGCAATCACGGTGTTAGGTGGTTGTGCAGTAGTTTCATTACAAAAGGATCAATTAGAACTATTATCCAATTTTTTTGATTACATTTTAATTGGACATGATGTAGAAGCCCTCCTTAATGAGGTTATAGACGAAACCAAGAATACAGAATCAAATTGTACTGTAGTTAAAAAGATTTCCCCTCCATCATTCAGACCAGACTATTCATTATTGCCATTGAAAGAATTAGTTACTGTATATTCTGGACATGGATGTTATTATGGTAAATGTAGTTTTTGTGATTACCCTTCAAGAGCTTATCAAAAGTTAGTTTTTCGCTCGGCAAAAGAAGTGGCACGAGATGTAAATCAAATTTACCAATTAAATCCTAAGGTAAGGGACATCGTATTAACACAGGATTCTTATACTAAAAAATACCTTAACGAAACAATCATGGAAATTGCTCGCTTAGGCGGTAAAATTCCTTATAATCTTATGTTACGTGCTGAAACTTGGATTTCAGACGAGATAGGAAAGAAATTAGCAAAATCAGGTTGTACAGATGTTTTTATTGGTGCTGAAGCATTAGATGAAGAATTACTTACAATTCTAAATAAAGGATTAGTTGTTGAAAATATTATCAATGCAATAAAAATTTTATCAAAATATGTGAAAGTTACCATTGGTATGATTCTATTTATTCCTGGCATTAATGAGAAATCATTAACCATTCAATTGAAGAACATTGAAAAAATACTACCTTATCTTTATAGCATTGAACCTGAGATTTTAACAATAGTCAATGGTTCTGCTTTTGCATTAAATCCTTTAAAATATGGCATCAACCTTTATGAAACTAATAATCCTATTAATAACAATTGGTGTTTTGGTTTAAGTCACGATATTCCCTGGTCAATGTTAGATGAAGATTTGATGGTGCAATGGTTTGATTTTGCAAGAAACTTAAATGAACTATGTATTAATCATGTTAAACCTGGTTATTGGCAATCAATAGAAGTACTTGAAAAAGTCATCCCACTTAGCCAAGCACATTTGTAATTTACTCAAGTCAACACTCAAATCCAAGATTGCCCGCTATAGTCCTCCTTTGTAACAAGGACTCATCTATATTGCACATTTATAATGCAATCAAAGATTTACATTATTAAAAATACCAAATTAACTTAAGACTATTGGAGAAAGAATTATAATAGTACTGAACAATATTAATTGAATCCCACTCTCGTTTGTAGCGAGAACTCATCTAAATTACGTATTTGGAATCGAATAAAGAATATTCTTACTTAAGCCTCTTTATCTCCCCTGATTTTAACTTTTTGACGTAATCCGTTAAGTCCCGTTTCACTTCAGGTGCAAGGATCAGTAATCCGAGTATATTAGGGAAGGCCATGGAAAGGATTATCATATCAGAGAAAACAAATCATATTTCTAAATATTAGATTTATAATGATGGGGACTAATACTTTGTTTGAATTTTCAACATCACTATTAAATATTTTCCTAATCCTTAACCTAAAAAAATAATATATATTTGAAAATGAAATTAAAAATAACCAGACAGAGTTTAAATTACACACCCTTATAAGGTTTGAAAGCATGAGAATTATGCTGAAAAAAGCGAGAAATTTATTAATTTTGTATTTTCTACAAATGAAATTTTAACAATGAAAGTTATTCTCGACATACAGGAAAGTAAGGCACCATTTTTCATAGAGCTAGTAAATGGATTGAAATATGTCCGTATTGTCAAACAAATAAAAGATAAACGTAAAAGCAAAGCGATTCAGGATATTGTTGATGCATTCAATGATGTAAAACTTCATGAAGAAGGTGAAAAAACACTAAAATCTGCAAAACAGCTTTTGGATGAGATTTAATGTTGTCGTTACAGATAATTTTGAGAGGAAAGTCAAAAAACTTTCCAAGAAATACAAATCCCTGAAGGATGACCTTGAACCCATTTTTGATCAATTAGAAACTACACCCAGTCTGGGCATTGCCATCGGAAATGATTGTTTTAAAATCAGGGTGGCTATTAAATCAAAACGAAGTGGAAAATCTGGAGGTGCACGCATTATTACTTATGTCAGATACATAAAAGACTCCGTTTATTTAATTGATATATATGATAAATCGCAAAGAACATCTATTACGGAGAAAGAAATTGTTGAATTGATTACATTAATACTGGGATAACAAATTTGATAAGGTTATATTATATTTTCCTTTACCCTTACCCCTCTACCAAACCGGCTTCCTTACCTTTAAACCTTAAACCAGTTCAAAAGTCTACTTATACCTCTTAATCTCCCCACTCTTTAATTTCCTAAGATAATCTGTTAAATCCCGTTTCACTTCAGGCGCAAGGATCAGTAATCCGAGTATGTTTGGGAAGGCCATAGAAAGGATCATCATATCGGAAAAATCAATAACAGAACCAAGGTTAGATGCAGAACCAATTACGATAAACACCAGGAAGATGGAAAAATAGGTATACTTAGCAATGTTTCTGCTGCCAAATAGTTTTTGAGATAAGTCTCCAAAAAGATAATCAAACCCTTTAAGCCCATAATACGACCATGAGATCATAGATGAGAAAGCAAAAAGGAGAATTGCCAAGACAAGTAAATAAGGAAACCATGAAAATACACTGGAAAAAGCCTGTGAAGTAAGCTGGGCGCCTTCAAGTCCGGCAGGATTCTCATACGTTCCTGTAAAGATCAACACTAATGCTGTCATGGTACATATAACTACCGTATCGATAAACGGCCCTAACATTGCCACAAATCCTTCTTTAACCGGAGTGTCGGTTTTTACTGCCGAGTGTGCAATAGCAGCCGAACCCACACCTGCTTCGTTTGAGAATGCCGCCCGCTGAAACCCGACGATAAGTACGCCAATAAATCCACCTTTTAAAGCATCGGTAGCAAATGCGCTATCAAAGATCAATTTAAAGGCTTCGCCTGTACGATCTATATTCATAATAATAATAATAAGCGCCACAGCTACATACATAACAGCCATGAAAGGAACAATTTTATCGGTAACCCTGGCAATACTTTTAATTCCTCCAATGATGACTATTCCGACAAGAATGGCAAGGATTATCCCAAACCATGCACCGTAACTTTCAATGCCCGGTGCAACATAAGCCAGTTGCGAAAAAGCCTGGTTTGCCTGGAACATGTTTCCGCCACCGAAAGAACCACCCATTATGAGAACGGCAAAGATAAATGCTAATACAACTCCAAGCCATTTCAATCCTTTCTTTTTTAATCCGTCACGCAGATAATACATAGGTCCTCCTGAAACAACTCCGTTTTTATCAATTTTTCTGTATTTAACACCAAGCGTACATTCGGTAAATTTGGACGACATACCAAATATTCCTGCAATGATCATCCAAAAAGTAGCACCAGGTCCACCTATTGAGATGGCGATTGCAACACCTGCAATATTTCCAAGCCCAACCGTAGCAGAAAGGGCTGTTGTTAATGCCTGGAAATGCGTAACTTCTCCTTTGTGCTCAGGATCGTCATAAATGCCGCGTATCAGATTAATAGCATGTTTAAAGCCACGGATATTTATAAACTTCATTATAATGGTAAAAGCCACAGCGCCGAAAATCAACCATATTACAATGAAAGGAACAGGTGATTTCTTATTGCTACCGTCATCTTCTAAAACCGGTTCACCCCATTTGTCATAAACTAAAGGATCATGTATTCCAACAGCTTCAAACGGATCCCAGAATAAAAATGTTCCCAAAGCATCTACTATAGGGCTAAAAGCATTATCTATCCGCTGGCTTAAAGTAAGATCATCAGCAACATTTTGTTCTTGATAAAACGTTTCTCCGTTTGAAACCTTAAGTGTATCTTGAAAATTATTGTTATTTGAGTAAATATTTATAGAAAATAACGAAAAGAAAAAAAGTGGAATAAATAATCGAATTACCATATCAGAATCAAATGAAAATTAAAATTACGTGCAATTATACAAAAAGTTCGTGATTAATTCGGGAAGAATTCAAGATTGAGAAGAATAAAATAAATTCAATTTTTTAATTTATTTTTACAAGCTCAAACGATAATATATTCAATTATTGATTTTATATATAATTATGAAATACAGTCTTTTACTATCATTTACTTTAATTTATAGTTTAATTTATCTTTCAGTCCTTTCACAGGTTGAACAAGACAGTGCAATTATAAAATTCAACGAAGAAATTGAAAAACACAGAACCGGTAAGAACATTAAATTAATGTACTCCGACCCTACACCTTTGTTACCTGAACAGCGTAAAAGTTTTGAAGGACTGAACTATTTTCCTGCCAACATTAAATATCAGGTTGAAGGAACACTCGTTAAAGATGAAATACCTGAAACCGTTATTATGGAAACCTCTGGTGACAAGACTCCTTTTTACGTCCGTTATGGTGAAGTCCATTTTAAAATTGATTCAATTGAATTAAAACTGGCAGTTTTTCAAAATAAAAAGATGTTGGATCTTTCAAAAGATACGAACCATTTATTTGTTCCCTTCAGGGATGGGACAAGTGAAAAGGAATCCTACAGTAGCGGGCGTTATATTGACTGTGAAATACCCGATGAGGGAAATGTCCTGGTTCTTGATTTCAATAAAGCCTATAATCCTTATTGTGCTTATAATCCTAAATATTCGTGTGTGATACCACCGGAAGAAAACAGGCTCTCAATCCGCATTGAAGCCGGAGAGAAAAAATTTGAAGGGCACTAACCAAAATGTTCAGAGTTCAGAGTTTTGGGTTCTGAGTTCTTAACTCAAAACACTGAACCCTAAACACTAAACTCTAAACACTAAACTATTCCTTTAAAAGTCCCTTCACATTTTCAAATGACCCATCAACACTTGCCGGTTGCAGATTTAGGATGTGTGCTATTAAAGGATAAATATCCACATTATTAAATTTTGGGGATACATAGTTTACTTTAAAAGCCGGTCCGAAAGCATAAAAAATCGCATCCATGTCTATATTGTTATTATCGTATCCGTGAGCGCCATTGCTTACATATTTACCTTCTTCAATAACTACACTCCAGCTGCTGTCAGCAACGACAACAATATCCAGGATCCTCGGATTGCTACCGTAATGCAGCCGTTCGGGGATATCCTCAGATCTCCATGAAGTAATATGTTCCGTATTTCCAAGTTCAAACATCAGGCTGTCAATATAGCCATCTTTAGCTTTTATTACGAAGTTGGGATTATAACCCTGAATAATTTCAACCCAGTCCATAGTAATATTGCTTTCAAGCACCACTTTTCTTTCGTTGGATGTTGCACACATACCGTGATCGGAAGTTACAATAACATTAATTTTATCAGTATGTGGTAATTGTTGAACTTTATCCAGAAAAACACCAAGCAAGTGATCCAAATAAACTATAACTGAATCAAGTTCTATACTCTCAGGTCCCCCGACATGGCCGATATGATCAGGCTCATGCATGTACCATAAGATCAAATGCGGACGAACACTCTCAGGTTTCTGCAACCACGAGATTACCGAATCTATTCTTTGTTCAAACGGAAAGTCATGATCATATCTTTTCCAGTATGTGGGACGAATTCCCTGCACTGCTGTTTCCGATCCAACCCAAAAATAGGAACCAGAAATCACACCTTGCTTTTCTGCTGTTACCCAAATCGGTTCACCTCCGTAAAACGAGCTGTCTTCAACCGCTTCCCTGTCCATGATATGATAATACTTATCCATTTCCGGATCATAAAAGGAATTCAGGACTATTCCGTGATGATCAGGATACAGGCCGGTTGCCATACTGTAATGATTTGGAAATGTCTTTGTTGGAAATGATGCTTTTAATGATTCCGCTTTTACACCCATCTTTGCGATTTTATCCAAATTAGGGGTTGGTACTGTTTCAGCATAATCCCATCTGAAACCATCAAGGGAGAGTATTACGACGTATGGTTTCTCTATAATTTTTGGCTGTTGGCAGGCAACAATAAATATTGAAAGTATGGCGAAATAAAAAAGTTTTTTCATTCGAAATATTTTTACAAAACTATCAACTTTGGAGAAAGAATTAAAATATATCTTTGGAACACGCAAATCAAAATAACATCTGACGATTAATTATAAGTATGTGGTCTATCCCCCTCTGGAGTGGGCAGGGGGAGGAAATCAGTGAAATGGAAGAAAACAAACAGAATAAGAAAATGAAAAATGCAAGTCCAAATAACAACTGGCACTATAACAAAAACCTGAAAGACTTTGCCAATAAGCTACGCAAGGATATGACCAAAGCGGAAGCATGTTTATGGAAATATGCGCTTAGGGCTGGCAAATTGTCCAACTGGAAATTCAGAAGACAAAGACCTGTGTTAAATTATATTGCTGACTTTATGTGCAAAGATTTATTACTTATAATTGAAGTTGACGGTTATACACATCAATTAGAAGAAACCATAAAAAAAGATAGAAAAAAGGAAAACGACCTGGAACAGGTTGGATTTAAAGTTTTAAGGTTCCATGATGAGGAAGTGTTGAATGATATAGAAAATGTGATACGAGTTATTGAATATTGGTCAGAGAAAAGACAAAAAGATCTCAGTATTCCACCCCCTAACCCCCGCCAGCGGGGGAAATCGGACTATTAACTTTAACCTAAAATAGTAAATACACATTCAGGTATCAAGCTTCGGAAGAGACAGGAAAAAGAATAAATTAGAAAATAAAAGGGTTATATTACAACCATATTTCAGTGGCAACTTTAAGTTTTTCTTCCATTGACAAATTTCCATCGATCCAATTGATCTTTAAGCCAGCTTTTTCCATTTTCCTAAACCACGTCATTTGCCTTTTTGCAAATTGATGAATGGCGGTATTCAGCAATCTGAACATTTCTTTATACGAAATTTCACCGGTGACATATTGTGTAAGATATTTGTATTCCAGTCCATAAAATTTTAATTGTTCCGGCTTCAACCCTTGTTGAAGTAATACTTTAACTTCATCCACCATTCCCCTTTCTAATCTTACTTTCAGGCGTTCGGTTATCCTTTCACGAATTGTTTTCCGATCAAAATGAACTCCGAATATTATACTTTCAAATTTTGGATAGGAAGTATCAATTTCCGGATTATCCTTATAATATTGCTGAATTTCTATTGCTCTCAATAATCTTTTTCGATCTTCGGTATCGGTAATATTATGCGGATCCTTATAATTATTCAATATCCGGATGAGTTCCTCTTTGGCTTTCTGGTCATATTCTGCTCTCAGATGTTTGTTTTCAGGAACCTTTATCAATTTATATCCTTTGAGTACAGCCTCGATATACATTCCGGTTCCACCGCACAAAATGGGCATCTGATCCCTGGAAACAATATCATTGTAAACATTCAGAAAATCATGCTGAAATTCAAACACATTGTATTCATAACCCGGATCAACAATATCAACGAGGTGGTATGGTATATTTTGGCCTTCGACAACATAATCATTAAAATCTTTGCCGGTCGCCAGATCCATGCCTTTGTATACCTGCCTTGAATCAGCACTGATGATCTCCCCATTCAACCGGGAAGCAAGGTGAGCAGCAAAGGTTGTTTTACCGGTAGCTGTTGGGCCTGTGACAACTATTATTCTTTCATTATGATTTGTATTCATAATAAATGCAGTCAAATTATAGACTTTTTATAAGTGATTTCACGCAAAGACCGCTAAGATTTTTCGCCAAGATCGCAAAGGCTTTATTTTTATTGTTATTCATAACTTTGCGTGCTTTGCATCTTTTCTTTGCAAGCTTTGCGTGAAAAAGCGTTAATTAGCTTGTATTTCCCTTTTGATACTTATCTTCAATTCCTACAAGTAAATTCCTCAGATCATCCAATTCCTCAACACTTGTTTGTGCAAAATCCAACTTCTTTAAATTAAAATTCAAAAATGATATTTTTTCAACATAAAACTTTTCAAAAAAACGAATTAAATTATCTTCATCTGAAAAATCATTTTCCGAATTCCTCCACTTCAGGTATTGGAAAATCCTGAAGCCATCCAGTTTATGGTGGCATGCCTGAGCAAATTTGTCTTTTGTTTTAACGTTTTCCCGCAAAGGCTGCCAGATATTTTGATTTCCGAATTTCTGCTGAATGAATTCATCCATCGGGGTTACGACATCTTTTAAAAACAATTCAGGAAACAAATCATAAGTTGATTTTACTTCATCAAAATATTCAAATGGATAAACCGGATAACCCGACCAGTCACCCTCTTTGCCTTTTAGCATTGCCGGACCAGTCCCGAACCCTACCCTATCGGAATATCGTGCTGCCGGATAAACTTTCTCACTATTCCAGGTTATAACCTTTCCGTACTTTCTCAATTTCTGAAGAAAATAAAAATCCTCTCCACTTTTATGGGGAGTAATCCCTCCGATTGTTTTATAAGATTTCACAGGAAGTGCAACAGCAGAGCCAATGGCAGTAAAACTGTACGGACTTCCAATTCGCCAGAGGTTTATTGCAAAATAGCGCATGTAAATTTCATACCTGAGGATAGCTCTGTCCTTTTCTTGTTCACCAGTCAATGAATGATAATAGGGTACAGAAATGGCAACGGCTTTAGGATGTTTCTTAAATTTCTCAACAACAGATTTAAAATAAGCCGGACCAAAAGTAGTATCAGCATCCAAAGAAATAATAATATCGGAATTATGGGCACTACGAGTAATTTGATCCATAATTGTTTTCCGTGCCCAGCCTACACCATAATTCTTTCCTTTCCAGCCATTTCCTTTACTGCTTCTATCAATAATCTCAATTTCCAAATTTTCTATTGAATTCAGATATTCTATCGACTTTTGATTACTAAGACATATCTCCAGTTTATCCACTTTTCCCCACCAGTCATCAGGCTGGTTAACACAGGCAAACAATTTAAAATTTTTAAAAGATTGATTTTTGAGGCAATCAATAAATGCGGGGAGATAATCTATCTCATTCAATGAGGGAAGTGCAACATAAACCTTTATTGAGGATGAACCCATGAAACAATATTGAAATGGTAAAATTAACTCAAATAAATATTACAGGCTTTTACAACAATACTTATCTTTGCCCCTTGAAAAAGTTATTTGTTCCCGAAAGCTTTCGGGATTGTTATTGGTTAATAGTTTGGGATTCTTTACTACTCCCGTTTCACAATTAACTTATAACAATTAACCGTTCACATAATTTAATTTCATGGACAGAAATACCATAACAGGCCTCGTAGTTATTTTTGCGATCCTCATTGGATACAGCATCTGGATGACACCCTCAAAAGAGGAGAAGGAAGTATTTAGGCAACAGCAGGACTCAATTGCCCAGGTTAAAAGGGTTCAGGACTCACTGACACTTGTGAGGCTTATTGAACAACACAGACAGGATTCCATCAGGATAGCCAACGAACCTGCACAAACTACAGAAACGAATACAGATGAAATAACTGATGTTGACCGTGATAAGCTGGGGATATTTGCACATTCATCAGTAGGAAATGAAGAATTATTTGTCCTTGAAAGTGAAAAACTGAAATTAGGGATATCTTCAAAAGGTGGTAAAATTGTTTCGGTTCAGCTTAAAGAGTTCCAAACATATGATACCTTGCCCCTTAATCTTTTCAATCCCGATAAAACCTATTTTGGACTTACAGTCTTTGCTAGCAATAGGATCATCAATACGAACGAATTATTTTTCCAGCCTGTTTGGATCAATAACAGCACAAATGGTTCAGGAAGTTTATCCATGAGGCTTTATACGGATGCTTCAGAATCCGGCTATGATGAGGAAAAGTATATTGAATTCCTTTACACGCTTAAGGGTGATGATTACATGATGGATTTCGATATTAATTTTGTCGGAATGGATCAATTCGTCGACCAGGGAACGAATTTCATTGATTTAACATGGAAAACAGACCTTCAGCAACTTGAGAAAAGTATTGACCGTTTTAACGGCCCGACTATCTATTATAAATTTTACCAGGATGATGTTGATTACCTTTCAGAAACGAAAGATGATGAAGAAGATTTGACGACACGGGTTAAATGGATATCACATAAGCACAGGTTTTTCTCTTCAACGTTGATAGCTAAAAACCATTTCCAGAATGCAAGTATTAAGGCATTTACAAATGAAGAGTTAGAATATCCTTACTTAAGGTCAATGGAATCTGAAATTGGAATTCCATTCAATTTGAAGGAACAGAAGAACATTCCATTATCCTTTTATTTTGGTCCAACCAAATTCAAAGACCTGAAAAAATACAAGCTTGATATGGAAAGGCAAATACCTCTTGGTTGGAGCTTTTTCCTGATGGCATGGATAAACCGTTATGCTGTTCTTCCGGTGTTCAACTACCTTGAAGGATTTGGATGGAATTACGGAATTATCATTCTGGTACTTACTATCTTGTTGAAGATAGCCCTGTTTCCGATAGCCTATAAGTCGTATAAATCTTCAGCTAAAATGCGGGTACTCAAACCTGAGATAGAAGAGTTAGGTAAAAAATTTCCGAAGAAGGAAGACTCGATGAAAAAGCAGCAGGCCACCATGGCCTTGTATAAACAGGCCGGGGTAAACCCAATGGCCGGGTGTGTTCCCATGCTTTTGCAGTTTCCGATATTGATCGCTATGTTCCGATTTTTCCCGGCTGCATTTGAATTGAGACAGCAATCATTTTTATGGGCAGATGACCTTTCAAGCTACGATTCAATTTTAAGTCTGCCTTTTGAAATTCCATTTTATGGAGATCATGTAAGCTTGTTCACATTGCTGATGACCGTATCTACGCTGATCTATACGAAAATGAACCAGGATATGATGGGATCAGCTCAAACGCAGATGCCAGGCATGAAAACCATGATGTACCTCATGCCGATCATGTTCCTTGGGATTTTTAACAATTATGCCTCCGGTTTAAGTTACTATTATTTCCTAGCCAATGTCATCACTTTTAGTCAAATGTACCTTATCAGACAAACGATTGATGAAGGCAAGATAAGAAAACAGATAGAGATCAATAAAAAGAAACCGGCCAAGAAAAAATCAAGTTGGCAGGGTCGGTTGGAAGCAGCTGCCAAACAACGTGGTTATAAGGCACCTAAGAAAAAATAATTAAAAGTTTAAAGTTCAAGGTTAAAAGTTAGTTTTAAAAACCAACCCAGAACTTTGAACCCAGAACACTGAACACAGAACCTTGAACTTTCAAATAACATCCGAGTTTAAACCTACCGGCGATCAGCCCGAAGCTATCAAACAGTTGGTTGAAGGCATCAACCGTGGTGATGATCAGCAGGTATTGCTCGGTGTAACAGGGTCAGGCAAAACATTTACCATCGCCAATGTAATCCGGCAGGTGGAACGGCCTACTTTAGTTTTAAGTCATAATAAAACGCTTGCAGCACAGTTGTACGGTGAATTCAAACAGTTTTTCCCGGAAAATAAAGTTGAATACTTTGTTTCTTATTACGATTATTACCAACCTGAAGCTTATTTACCTGTTACCAATACTTATATTGAAAAAGACTTATCAATCAACGATGAGATTGAAAAACTGCGTTTAAGCGCCACATCTTCCCTTCTTTCAGGAAGACGGGATGTTATTGTGGTTTCTTCGGTTTCCTGTATCTATGGTATTGGAAATCCGGATGATTTCACAGATAATGTTATTCACATAAAATTGGGTGATAATATCCCACGCAACAAATTTCTACAGTCGCTGGTTTCAAGCCTGTATTCCAGAAACGAAATGGAATTTGCACATGGAAATTTCCGTGTAAAAGGAGATACCGTAGATATCTTCCCTGCTTATGCTGATGTGGCTTACCGGATCATTTTCTGGGGAGATGAAATTGAAACCATTGAAACTTTCAATCCCATTTCAGGCCATAAGATTGAAAACTACGATAGCCTGAATATTTACCCAGCCAATATATTTATTACTTCTCACGAAAAAATGAAAATGGCCGTAACGGAAATCCAAGGGGACATGATACGGCAGGCGCAGTATTTTAAGGAAATGGAAAAGCACTTGGAAGCAAAAAGACTTGAAGACCGCGTGACCTATGATATCGAGATGATGCGGGAATTGGGCTACTGTTCCGGCATCGAAAACTATTCCAGGTATTTTGACGGCAGGGCGCCCGGAACACGTCCTTATTGTTTGATTGATTATTTCCCGGATGATTTTCTGATGGTCATTGATGAGAGCCATGTCACTGTTCCGCAAATCCGTGCCATGTATGGAGGCGACCGATCACGGAAACAAAACCTTGTGGAATATGGATTCAGGCTTCCTGCAGCCATGGATAACCGGCCATTAAAATTCCCTGAGTTTGAAGCAATACAAAACCAGGTGATCTATGTGAGCGCTACACCATCAGAATATGAGCTTCAAAGATCGGAAGGTGTTGTAGTGGAGCAACTGATTAGACCAACAGGTTTATTGGACCCTATTATTGAAATCCGGCCAAGCCTGAACCAGATTGATGACCTGCTGGATGAAATTGACCTGCGAATACAAGCCGGCGAACGGATACTGGTCACAACGCTGACTAAACGTATGGCTGAAGAATTAACCAAATATCTTCTGAAGCTGGATGTTAAATGCCGTTATATCCATTCGGAAGTTGACACACTGGATAGAGTTGAAATTATGCGGGGTTTACGTTTGGGTGATTTTGATGTGCTGGTGGGTGTAAACCTTTTACGTGAAGGACTCGATCTTCCGGAGGTATCGCTGGTGGCCATTCTGGATGCGGATAAAGAAGGGTTTTTACGTTCCGAAAAATCACTTACACAAACGGCAGGCCGTGCTGCAAGGAACATCAATTCAAAAGTGATCTTTTATGCCGATAAGATCACTAATTCTATGCAAAAAACCATGGATGAAACTGAACGCAGAAGGGCAATACAATTAAAATACAACGAAGAACACGGTATTACACCTACTCAAATAGTCAAGTCAACTGAAGCCATCCTCGGGCAAACTTCCGTTGCCGATGCATTAAAGACCGGACCAAAAGCTTATGTTGAACGGGAAGGGATTGATATTGCGGCTGATCCGCTGATTCAATATATGAATAAAGAACAAATCGAAAAAGTCATTGCCAAATTAGAACGTCAGATGAAAGCTGCAGTAAAAGAGTTGGATTTTATTGAAGCTGCGCGGTTTCGGGATGAGATTTTTGCCTTGAGGGAACTGGTGAACCGTGATTAGTGAATAGGTAAAAGATAAATATGTAAAAAAGTAAAAAAATTATTTTATTGCCAAGTTTGCATCGGCACGCCCTATCGGCTTTAGGCGTCCACCTTGACAGGGCGGTCTTAAATTTTAATATTGCTTTATCCTTATAATTCTGACTAAGATCCAAAATAACATATGGTTGATCAATTTGATAAGAAATAGGACACAGATTTTTTATGATTTTTATGATTTTCGCTGATAAAATAATCATAATAAATCATAAGGATCAGTGTTCCATTTTCGAAATTTATTAAAACCCGATTGCCCTGTCCACCTTGAAGTAAAAATAACAAATTACGATTATTTCATTATCTTTACAGAGCAATCACTGACTTCATAAATTAGTTACTTTAGCACTACTCAACAATAATCATGAAACATACCGACAAAAAACTCACACTATCCCGGACAATTAACTGATAAATGTTACTTTATTCGGATTTTTTATTAATTTTGTCATTTATTGACAAGTCTTATAATATCAAATTAAATGAAAGAGACATTTGGACAATTTATTCGAAGATTAAGAAATCAGGATAAATTGACTTTAACTCAATTAGCTGCAAAACTTGATTTAGATTCAGCCAATCTAAGTAAAATTGAAAATGGTAAAAGAAACTTTGATGAAAAAAAGATAGGATTACTTTGTTCTATTTTCAATCTTGACAGCAAACAAATCGAAAAAGAATTAATAAGTGAAAAGATTGTGAAAAACATATATAGCTACAATGAATCTGAAGAAATATTAATACTTGCTGAATCAAAGCTCAAATATTATAAAGCAAAGAAATTATGAACCTTGTTCAAGATAGATTAAATGTAAATACTAAAAAAAGAGCAAATCTATTTAATTGGCGGGGGCAATTCACCCCTGAGTTTGTTGAATATATGATTGAATCTTTTAATTGCACAAAAGATTCAATTATTTTGGACCCTTTTGCAGGAAGTGGAACAGTTTTAATTGAATCAGCAGTTAAAGGAATTCCCAGTGTCGGATTTGAGATTAATCCTGCTGCATTTCACATGGCTAATTTTTACAAATATTCGAATCTGGAGCTAAATGAACGTCAAGAGTTTATTTTGAGATTGGAATTAAAATTATCTACTGCCCTATCTAGTCTTAAAAGGAATCCATTGTATATAGATTCGCAAGATTATCGCAATGCCTATAAGAACCTTATTGATTTTGCAAAAATTATAAAACCAAAATGCTCTCTACATGAGTTGTCTTTTATTATGAATGTACTTTTTGCTTCTGAAAAAGATAAAAAAATGAGTTTAAAAAATTCAATATTAAAGTCATTTTCTTTTTTCAGAAATGCACTTTATAGTTTACCGTACACAAAATGTGACATTCAGGTTTACCATAAAGATGCCAGGCAAGTTGATTCTTTATTCGAAAACCAAATAGATTTAATTATAACAAGTCCACCTTATATTAACGTCTTTAATTATCATCAAAATTATAGAGCTGTAACAGAGTCCTTTGATTATAACATTCTTAAAGTCGCTCATTCGGAATTTGGTTCTAACAGGAAAAATCGTGGCAATAGATTATTGACTGTAATTCAATATTGCATTGACATGGAAGAATCATTGCTTTCCTTTTGGAATTCTTTAAAAGATGACGGGAAATTGGTTATGATTGTTGGTAGAGAATCCAATGTAAGAAAGACACCATTCTACAATGGGAAAATAGTCCTTGAATTAATTAATAAAATGAATTGCTTCAACCTCATAGATAAAAGTGAAAGGGCATTTGTCAATAAATTTGGAAAAAGAATAATTGAAGATATAATAATAGTGGGAAAAGATTCTTTACTAAGACCCAATCTGAATGTAGCTCAAGAGATAGCTGAATCACATCTTATCAAAGCTCAAAAAAATGCTCCTTCAGAAGTTGAAGTTGATTTTATTGACGCAATTAACAAAATAAACAACATAAAATCATCACCTATATTCAAAATCTAATTATGGCATTAACTCCACACAAAGAAAAATTGTTAGCAGCAATTGCAAACCCTAAAGCTAATGACGACAAAGAAATATTAGAAAAAGCATATGAAGCCTATGAAAAGTGGGTTGGTGACTTGAATAAACTTTCTTCCAAAAGAGATAAGAGAATTGAGGAAATGACATCCCTTCTAAATGAATATAAAGACTATTTAGAGGTTGAACTAATCGCAAACCATGGTAGTCCATTTAATAAGAGACAAAAGGGACAACTAAAATTGGATAACAGTGTATTGGAAGAATTTCTAACATTTCTTATGCATCCTGACATATTAGACAACCTTCCAGATGGGATTGAAACAGGCTCTCAGACAGCTTTTATGTCACTTTCATTTAGACCAACAAATATTGATTCATTAAATGATAAACCTGAAATAGTATTAAAACAAAAAGACCAAGACTTTACCATTGGCAAAAGCATTTATTATAAGTTCTCACCAGACGATTCATTTAAGAATAATGTAACAAAAAATGGTAAGATGTTTCTAGCTGTTTTAGCTGCAGAGGTAAAGGTTAATTATGACAAAACAATGTTTCAAGAGTGCTCAGGAACAGCTTCTCGCCTGAAACAAGGATGTCCATTATCCAAATACTATGCTCTAGTTGAATATTTGGATATGCAACCAGAAGATGTCAGACTTACTGACATTGATAATGTATTTCTGTTGAGAAAAGCTAAAAGACTTCCTTATGAAAAAAGAAATATATATGCTGAGGTGAAAAAACAGCATAAAGATTTTCCAATAAGTTCAGATATAATAAAATTGTTTGTGAAAGAGATTCAAAACTTTATCAATGCAACTTGGTATGACCCAAATGAAGCACTTCAAAGAGGTTCTTTTTCTTGAAGAAAGAAGTTTGAAAAGAAAGGAACAAGCATACAAAATTAAATAAGAAAATTATGAATTTAAACTTAGCCGTACTTATTGACGGCGACAATATACCATCAGCTCCTGTAAAAGAAATGATGGAAGAAATAGCCAAATACGGAAATCCTACCATAAAAAGGATTTATGGCGATTGGACAAAACCCAATTTATCCAAATGGAAAAACCTGTTGCTCGAAAACGCAATTACCCCTGTTCAACAATATGGATACACAACCGGAAAAAATGCAACAGATTCGGCGATGATAATTGATGCCATGGACATCCTTTATTCCGAAAAAGTAAATGGATTTTGTTTGGTTTCAAGCGATAGTGATTTTACCCGTTTAGCAACCAGACTAAGAGAAGCAGGTATGCAAGTAATTGGGATAGGAGAAAAAAAGACGCCACATCCTTTTATAGTTGCTTGCGATAAATTCATCTATATCGAAATTCTAAAAAGTAAAACGGATAAGAGAGACGATGATAGTGAAAAAGATTCTGTTAGGGACAATGTGGATAAAATCACCGGGAAAGAAATTAAATTAATTTCTACCACCATATCCGATTTATCCGATGATGATGGATGGGCATTTCTTGGCGATGTTGGTAGCCTGTTACTTAAAAAGCAGCCTAATTTTGATTCCAGGAATTACGGATTTGAAAAATTAACACCATTGATTAAATCAATTGGGAATTTCGAATTAGAACAACGGGAAAACCCTAAAAGCAGGCACAAACTGATTTTTGTAAAAAATAAAGAAAAGTCCAAAACAAGGACTAAAAAATCATAATTGCTACATCAGATCTTCAAGGTGGACACTTGAAGCAGAGAATTGAGATTTTATTTTTAAACTGCATCGGCTTCAAGCGTCCACGCTTGAAGGTTAAGTACCAATATTTGATTATCTTTACATAACAATCCCAATTTGTTAAAACCGTGTTTCAATATGAGTAAAACTGCAAGCCAAGCAAACCAATTATATTTCATCACATTAACTGTTGTAGATTGGATAGATATATTTACCAGACGAGAATATTTTGATTTAATCATAGACAACCTTTCATTTTGTCAACAAGAAAAAGGATTGGAAATATTTGAATATGTGATTATGACGAATCATATACATATGATAAGCCGTGGGAAGGATAAGCCGTTAAGTGATATTATAAGAGATTTTAAGACATTTACATCCAAAGAACTTTATAAGTTGATTTCAAGTAATCCCGCTGAAAGCAAACGTAAATGGATGATAAAAATATTTCAGGCACATGGAAAAAGCAATAAATTAAACAAAAACTTTCAGATTTGGCAAAACCTTAATAGTCCAACCTTGCTATACAACAACAATATTATTGACCAGAAAACAGAATATATTCATATGAATCCTGTAAAGGCAGGGTTTGTATCAAATCCAGAGGAGTATGCATATAGCAGTGCAAATAAGGATAGTCCGCTAAAAGTTTTGGAGTTATAGATTATCAGTTATTGCATTTGATTATTATTAATTCAAGCGTGGACGCTTGAAACCGAGAGAGGATCATGGAATTATGGTTAATTGCCATTTAACAATATGCAATAGATTAAATCTTCAAGCGTGGACGCTTGAAGCAGAGAATGATTTTAATTTTAAACTGCAAGCCAAGCAAACCAATTATACTTCATCACATTAACTTTTATTAAAAATTTCATAGTTGATAAAGTAGAGACATTTTATTAATTTTGTAGCTATAACATTTAAACATAATACCATGGCAAAAAAAATCTTACTCCCAGCTCTAATTTTGTTAGTTTTAAATTCTATGCTTTTCGCCGGAGATGTTTCCGTTGAAAAAGCAAGGAACATAGCGAAAAATCTATTCTTCGAAAGAGCAGGTCAATTTTCGGATGTGAAATATGAAAAAATAAATTTCTCGGATGAATTGATCATTAAAGAAAATGAATCTTCTTTATTATATATTTTTAATTTGAAAAATAAAATGGCTTTTGTAATTGTTTCAGCTGAAGACAATGTTTACCCAGTACCCTGTTATTCTTTTGAGAGTAATTATTCTGAAGAAAATCAACCTCCGGCATTTGTTGAATGGATGGACAGTTATAAGGAGCAGATCATTTATGCGAGAGAGAATAAATTAAAAAGCACATCAGACATCAAATCTGCCTGGAAGAAATACAGCGTCAAACCGGAAAAATCCACAAAAGATTTTATTGAACCACTGATACAGACAGCCTGGGACCAGGATTGTTATTATAATGAACAATGCCCGGTTGATTATAGCGGCGCATGCGACCGTGCCAGGGTAGGTTGTGTTGCAGTAGCAATGGCACAGGTAATGAAGTATCACAATTATCCGCCACAGGGAACTGGTTCGCACAGTTACTATTCCTCTTACGGATACCTTACAGCCAATTTTGGTGAAACAACTTATAACTGGAATGAGATGCCCGATTATATTACAGCCCAAAATTTTGAAATTGCCCAAATCGGGTCTCATTGCGGAATCGCAGTTGAAATGATGTACGGACCAAATGGTTCGGGGGCTAATTTCCCGGATGTGGGTCCGGCATTAATGAGTTATTTTGGATATTCATCAGGGGCAATAATGGAATATAAAGATGACTATAACAATTCCGAATGGGAAAATCTTCTGAGAACAGAATTGGACGCATTAAGACCAATGTATTACCTCGGTTCCGGCAGCGGAGGACATGCATTTGTATGTGACGGATACCAGGATGCTAATCATTTTCATTTTAACTGGGGATGGGGAGGATTGTATAACGGATATTATTATGTTTCAAACCTGCATCCGGGTACTCATAGTTATTCCGAAAACCAGGCAGTATTGATAAACGTTAAACCACCCGAACCTCCTGTTGCTGATTTTACTGCTAATACAACCACCGTGCTAACAGGAAGCGGAATTAACTTTACCGATATTTCAGATCATACTCCAATGTTTTGGTCATGGGTATTCGTAGGTGGCAACCCTTCTTCATCAGATATTCAAAATCCTCAAAATATTGTTTATGACACTCCGGGTTTATATAGTGTTGCCCTGATGGTAACAAACTGGAATGGTAATGATGTAATTACAAAAACCGATTATATTACTGTTACTGATGATGCCTTGCCAATTGTTGATTTTGAAGTTAACCAAACAAATGTTTGTTTAGAATCTGCGGTAATTTTCACCGATCTTTCTCTTAACTCTCCTGATAACTGGCAATGGGCTTTTTATCCTGCTACAGTTACTTTTGTTAATGGAACAAATGCAAACTCTCAAAACCCCGAAGTGAAATTTGATGAAGCTGAATCATATTCAGTTGCACTTGAAGCTTCAAACCCCAACGGAAGTGTTTCGCTAATTAAAGAAGATCTTATCACTGCCGGAGGGCTGCCTTTACCATTTACCGAAACTTTTGAACTTGGTATATTTAAAAACTATTGGACCATTGAAAACCCAGATGATAATATTACATGGGACGGATATTACAAACTTTCGGGAAACCTGCCAAGCCGTAAAGCTGCATGGATGAATTTTTATGAATATACTGATATTGGACAGAGAGACAGGTTAATTACACCACCATTAAATTTTACAGGATACAACATTGTTGAATTTAGTTTCACACATGCTTATGCAATTTATAGCTCAATAAGAAAAGATTCTATTATTATTTCTATTTCTACCGATTGCGGCACTAATTGGACCAGAATATTTGAAGCAGGTGATGATTTTGCCACACATCCACCGACCACCGGCGATTTCGTACCATCAGAAACAAGCGATTGGTGTGATGTTGGTTATGGTGATGATTGTCATACTCTTGATTTAAATGCCTGGGCAGGCAGTTCCGATGTTAGAATTATGTTCGAGTCGTACAACGGGCATGGTAATATGATGTATATTGACGATGTTGTTATAAACGGCGAAACCGGCACAGGGATATTTGAAAATCCGGATAATTTTAATGTTTCGGTTTTCCCAAACCCGTCCAATGGGTTGTTTAATATTTCCCTTAAAGAAATAAAGAATCCTGTTAACCTGTATGCTTACAATAGCCTCGGACAGCTTGTTTATATTGAAAGAATTAAAACTGTTGATGCTCAACTTGATTTTACATCTTTCGAAAAAGGAATTTATTACCTTAAGTTTTCTAATAACGAAATTTCTGTAATAAAAAAAATTGTGTTAAAATAGTGAATTAAATCAGGTAAACACAGGTTTGTAATTAGTTTATAAGGAGTTACTGTGTTTTTGTTGAGAAATGGATAGTGGGGTATATAAACAAGGTGTATGCAATTATGAAACTTTGAACAATCAATTCTCCATACGACATCATTATATACCGATATTTTTAATAAAGGAATTCTCAAATAAGGATGGATTATTATACATCTATGACAAATCAAAGGATAAAATCCTTGATAATCTCCGTAGTCCAAAAAGTATCTTTTTTGAGAACGAGAGGAATACAGTCAAAATCGACGATGCAAAAAAAACCTCTCTTATTGAAGATGAATTTTATAAGAAACTAGATGATACTTCAGCTAAATATATTAAATGTCTTCAAACCTCTAAAATAGTACCTGAACTTTTGTCGGATGACAATCTCGCTCAACTACAATTCTTTATAATCAATCTTTTCTGGCGACTTCCTTTAACTGATTTTGCGGCAAAGGATTTAATAAAAAGAGCGGAAATAAATTCTATTGGAATTGACCCAGAAGAATTAAGAAAAGATGAAGGCTGGAATAAGATTCAAAGGATGGGACTTTATAAAGAGACTATTAAACAAATGACCAACAGTCCTACGAAAAGGGAAAGTATTTATGTTAAAATTGCTGAGTTCGAGGAAGACATTTTCGTTATTGGTGATTATCCATTAATATTTAAAAATCAATTGAGCAAGTTTACTGATTTAGTGGAAGATGATTATTTTATCGCATTATCCTCAAAAAGAATATTATCGTCCTCTCTAAAACCACTGGTAAAACTTACTAAGCGTATGTCGCTCAATTACAATGCAGCAATCATTGATCAATCAAAAAAATATATAGCATCAAATAATTTAAACCTACTTCAAGTATCAGTTGATTTTTATAAAGTATTAAAAGAAAAACATATTCATTATTTTGTTAAAAATAGACTATTTGAAGAATTAGAATAACAGCGTACATCACACAATATAAACCTTAGCTGGGACAATGGTTTGCGAGGCTTAGGTACATTTACTCAAAGTATTTTGTATCTTGTCACGAAAACACCCCAAAAGCTGCTACGATTCATATTGCGGGAACGTTAGCGTTTGTTATAAAACAATACAACATGAAAAGAATAATACTGCCATTAACAATTGTAACTCTTTTTTAATCTATTAGGACAACTAAATCCTATTAATAATTTAATAACAACCGCCAATAAGTAAGCAAAGGGAAATCTCACCTGTAGCAAGAACCAATGCCGAACGCACCCCTGCGGGAGAACTTCAAACCTCAAACTTCGAACTTCAAACTTTCGAGGCTCTTTTCCTCGCATTCTCATCCAGCAAGATCTTTCCCCACTGGTTCTGGTCTACCAGCCCGGCCTTGTACGCCAGCAAGACATAGTCCATTTTAGTAACCTAAAAGAATTAACCGATTATTTCGGATTTTTTTCTGTGTTAAGCTATCTAACCCAATTGTATAATATTTTTTACTAATTTTATATTCTATTATAAAATTAATAATGAAACAAACATCTCTTAAATCTCTTCTGGTTCTTATACTGATCTGTTTCATGCAATCATTGCATTGTCAATGGTATTTGCAGAATCCCAATCCCTTTGGATATAACCTAAATGATATTTGTTTTTTTTCTGAAAACCGGGTAGTTATGGCCGGTGGATCTGGAAAGATTTTCCTATCTATTAATGGAGGGGTAAATTGGGAAACAATTGACAGTCCAGTAATCTGTTCACTTAACTCAATAGTTAGTTTGGATTCATTGACAGGGATAATTGCAGGGGATTTCGGTAATATTTTAAAAACCTATGATGGAGGTTATACCTGGACTATTATTGATGATTTACCTTATTTGAATTTCAAAAAAGTATTTTTTATAAATAATGAAACCGGATTTGTTGCAGGACATGCTGGTTGGTTCATGAGGACAGATGATGGTGGAGAAACCTGGAACGGGCTATATATCAATAATAATTATGATTTTAACAGCGTGTATTTTAATGATGATTTAAATGGTTGGTTAGTTGGCCGTACCAATAGCGGCCCTACGAATGGATTGATTATGCACACAGAAGATGGAGGAATGAACTGGATAACAGATACTATTTTTAGTGGTTATTCATATTTGTTTGATATTTACTTTACCAGCCAAAATAATGGATGGGCAGTTGGGAATCGATTATTTAAAACATCTGATGCAGGTCAAACCTGGAATGTTCAGTCAGTGCTTACCGGACTTATTTATAGAATCTTTTTTAGTGACTCTCAACATGGGTGGATGGCAGGAAGTGCAGGCACAATGTTTAAAACTGTTAACGGAGGCATTAACTGGATTCCATTGGAAACCGGAACTTCAGGATCCTTAAAAAGTACATTGTTTTTAGATACTGAAAAGGGATTTGCAACCGGTACCTATGGTACTTTTCTTAAAACAGAGGATGGCGGAATGATCTGGGAAGATCACGGCGATTGTAATCAAAGTTTGGGCACAGTCCATTTCGTTGACAATCATAATGGCTGGACAGCGGGATGGGACGGAAAAATCTTTCATACTATTGATGGGGGACAAAATTGGGAAATTCAGGATCCAGGAGTCGATAACGCCATTTGGTCATTATGGTTTACCAGTATCAACGATGGATGGGCTGTGTGCTTACCAGATCAAATTCTGAATACAAATGATGGTGGGGATAGTTGGTCAATTATTAATCTTGATTCCGCAACATATATGATAGATATTTGTTTTAGTGACCCTGATAATGGATGGATAGCCTGCAACAATGGAAATGTTTATCATACAACCAATGGGGGAACCAATTGGCTACTTGAAAATATTTCTGATGATTCTTTTTTAAAAGTTTTATTTAATGATAATTTGCATGGCTGGTTATTAACATGGAATGGAATTGTTTATTATACCATCGATGGAGGTGAGAATTGGTCTTCAACTTCTTTAAATATCCCTACCTATTATGATATTACATCCATGTCATTTTGCAATAATACGCATGGTTGGGTTACCGCTTACAGCGATTATTATTCCCCTCTTTATCATACAACTGATGGCGGTATTAGCTGGTCAATTAAAGGCTATATTCCTGTTGAATATCCGGCTATCCAGTTTATTAACCAGCACGAAGGTTGGGCAGCCGGTTCTTATACTCCATCAATAGCTTATACAATTGACGGAGGTGAAAGTTGGACTGTACAGCTTGATAATGCATATGGTTTTTTATATGATATTTATATTAATCCTGAATATAAGGGCTGGGTTGTAGGAGATGGCGCATTAATTCTGCATACTGAAAATGGAGGCGGAGTTATTATTGGAAAAAACGAAATTACTGTTTTGTCAGAGAATTATGGAATTGATATTTATCCAAATCCATTCGGCAATTCAATTGCGCTTAAATCAAAAGAGCCTTTGGCAGGAATTGTCAGCTTCAAATTATTGGACAGCCAAGGAAAAGAGATATTTTCAAAAGAATTTAAGTGGTGGATTAACAACTTCCAGGAAATTCAAGTGCAAAAGTTCAATCTTTCCAAAGGAACTTATTTCTATATCTTGGAAACGGAACATTTTATAAAATCAGGAAGACTAATTCACCATTAAGCGCCCCAATCATTAAAGCCTCCAGACTTAGCTGTATGGCGATAAAATCTTCAGACTTTTATCCTTTATCCCTGAACTAAAATCTTATGCATCAAAAGTATTTCCTAAGCATTTATTGGAACAAAGATACTCATGATTACTATATCTGCGAAAATCATGAAAATCATAATAATCTGCGTTCTTTTTTATTGAAGTGCAAAAATCATGTTTATATTCTAAGTCATCTCTAAACAACTGATTTAAACTTTCGAGGCTCTTTTTCTCGCATTCTCATCCAGCAATATCTTCCGCATTCGATAACTTTTAGGTGTCACCTCCAGGTATTCATCATCTTTTATGTATTCCAGCGCTTCTTCCAGGCTGAATTTAACGGGCGGTGCTATCCGAACCTTATCATCAGCGCCTGAAGCCCGCATATTGGTGAGTTTTTTTGTTTTGGTAACTTTTATAGTAAGATCTTCCTCTTTATTGTTTTCTCCAACTACCATCCCGGTATAAATATCTTCGCCAGGAGCTACAAAAAACCGTCCCCTGTCCTGTAATTTATCAATTGCATAAGCAACGGCCATTCCTGATTCCATGGCAACAAGGGATCCATTTTTACGGGTTGGTAATGCACCTTTCCAGGGCATATAGGTTTTGAACCTGTGCGCCATGATGGCTTCGCCTTCTGTTGCGGTAAGTACTTTATTTCTTAGCCCAATCAGTCCGCGAGCCGGAATATGAAATTCAAGGTTTATACGATCCGATTTTGTTTCGATATTCAATAATTCACCCTTGCGTGCAGTAACCAGTTCAATCACTTTTCCTGAAAACGATTCAGGAACATTAACAGTAAGCACTTCAACCGGCTCATGCTTCTTTCCATTGATTTCCTTGATGATCACTTTGGGCTGTCCCAATTGTAATTCATAGCCTTCGCGTCGCATGGTTTCGATCAGGATAGAAAGGTGCAGTATGCCGCGGCCAAATACTGTAAAAGATTCTGCCTGACCGGTTTCTTCTACACGCAGCGCCAGGTTTTTTTCTGTTTCCTTAAACAACCTGTCTTTTAAATGACGGGAAGTCACAAACCTGCCATCCTTCCCGAAGAAAGGTGAATTATTAATGGTAAACAGCATACTCATTGTTGGCTCATCAATCGGTATGCTTTTAAGTCCTTCCGGGTTTTCAAAATCAGCAATGGTATCGCCAATATCAAAACCATCAATACCAAATACGGCACAGATTTCACCGGAAGATACCGGTGTTTTTATCTTCTCTTTTCCGAGTCCTTCAAAAACATACAATTCTTTCACCTTGGATTTAACCACACTCCCATCTTTTTTTACCAGTGAAATATTCTGACCCCAGGTAAGCGTTCCTCGGTTGATTCTCCCTACGGCAATTCGCCCAACATAAGAGGAATAGTCTATGGAAGATATCTGGAGTTGTACCGTTCCTTCTTTTGGCTTTACAGGTGGAATATGTTCAAGAATCATATCCAGCAAATAGCTTACATCCTCAGATGGTTCCGACCAGCTTTTACCCATCCATCCACCTTTGGCAGAACCATAAACGGTTGGAAAATCGAGTTGTTCTTCTGTTGCATCCAGGTTAAACATCAATTCCATTACTATTTCTTCAGCCCATTCCGGGTCACAATTGAGCTTATCCACTTTATTGATCACCACGATTGGTTTCAGATTTAAATCTATAGCCTTTTGCAAAACAAAACGGGTTTGAGGCATAGGTCCTTCAAAAGCGTCAACAACTAGTAAAACCCCATCAGCCATATTCAGTACACGTTCTACTTCCCCGCCAAAATCAGCGTGGCCCGGTGTATCAATGATATTGATCTTGGAATCATTATACCTTACTGAAACATTTTTTGATAAAATAGTAATCCCTCTTTCCCGCTCCAGGTCATTGCTGTCGAGTATCAAATCACCCATATCCTGGTTATCCCGGAACAATCGTACCTGGTGCAAAATGCGGTCAACCAGTGTTGTTTTACCATGATCCACATGGGCAATGATGGCTATATTTCTTATCTCTGTCATAATGATTAATTCAAAAATGGGTGCAAAAGTAGGTTAAAGAATGGAGCACTTGACATAAAGTATTGAAAATTAATATTAACAATAGCATATGGCCATCAATTGTGAATAAATGAAACAGATAATAGAAAATTATTTTACAATTTTCTATTGAATATATTATGTCATATTTTTTATTTGGACAAATTTTAAATTAACATTATATATATTCTTTGCCAAATAATTTGATTACCTTAGCTGTATCCAAATTCTATTACATTATTTGTAGAACTTAATTAAAGAATCAAATTAACTTTTGATATATTATAAAATAATCAAAATTCTCACTTATGAAAATAAAAACCTTTCTAACTGTTATCGCATTTTCTATAATTATTGTTACTTTTAGCCAAAAGCCAACATTTGACCTATCTTTCACGGCTATTGAAAGTGCAACTTATAAACAACTCGACAGCATTAAAGTGATGAACCGGACACAAGGAGGCGATACAGTGTTGTTTTGGCCTGATACAATCCTTGTACTTGATTATCAAAACGCAATTTATGAATTTAATAAAAATGATGAAAGCCTAAAGTTATTCCAAAATTACCCAAATCCGGTTAGAAATAGTACTACAATTTCACTATATATATCTCAAAAAGATAAAGTGAATATAATAATATTCGATAAGATAGGACGGCTAATCATTCAAACAGGAATAATGTTGGAAAGAGGTTTTCATTCATTTCTATTTGAACCTGGAAATGGCAACTTATTTTTATTCACCGCAAAATGGAGAGGAAAATCCAAAAGTATTAAGATATTACATGCAACATCAAATTCACGTGGGATAGGTTCACTTGAATATTTGGGAGAAGAATGCATAAACAGTCAATTAAAAGCAACAAAAGCTGTTCAAAATTTTTCATACAACCTAGGGGACACACTTCTTTATATAGGTTATACTGACACCCTTCAATCTGGTCTTCTGGATAAACCTGAATCCAGTCAAACCTATGCAATTCAGTTTGCCAGCAACATTCCCTGCCCCGGAACACCGACAGTATCTTATGATGGGCAAGTGTATAATACAGTGCAAATATTCAGTCAATGCTGGCTTAAAGAAAACTTAAATGTTGGAACAATGATTCAGGGAGAAGAAAACATGGAAGATAACGGTATTATAGAAAAATACTGCAAGAAAAATGTAGAGGATAGTTGCACCATTTATGGAGGGCTCTATCAATGGGATGAAATGATGCAATATGCAATAAAACAGGGAGTTCAAGGGATATGTCCAACAGGCTGGCATATTCCAACAAGCGGAGAATGGAAAATACTAGAAGGAGTTGCTGACAGCCAATTTAGAATTGGAGACCCTGAATGGGATGATGGAGGAAATAGAGGATTTGATGTAGGATTAAATCTTAAATCAACCATTCATTGGTATTACTACAATGGATTAGATTTGTACGGTTTCTCAGCAATTCCTGGTGACTGGAGAGGTGCTAATGGTATTGTTGGTGGAGGCGATTTTAGTGCGTATTTTTGGATTTCGGATGAAGATGATAATTATTATGCCAGGTTCCGGGAGTTGAAGTGGGGATTTAATAGTGTATATTCAAGTGATAATTATAAAGGATTAGGTTATTCTGTTCGCTGTTTGATGGATTAGAATATTGGTTCAGAAATAAGACAAGCTAAAATAAATTTAATTATAATAAACATGTCACAACTTCAACAAATATCTTACTTATTATTGTTTTTTGCATTTTCTTGTATTCTAATTATAAGTTGTAATAAAGAAGAAACGCCAAACGGAAGTACACCAGAGCCAGAGGCGTATTTCGAGTTTAATGAGGGACAGGAAGGAAAGGTTACTTTCGTTAATTTGTCAAAAAATGCGTTTAGTTATATTTGGGATTTTGGAGATTCAACTACATCTACTGAAATTCATCCGACACACCAGTATACTGAGAATGGTGATTATCAGGTCGTATTAGAAGCTAAAAGAGGCGATAAAGTTGATAATTATTCAAGCTCAATTGAAATTTCTAATGTGATTAATGATAGCTGGACAAAGGTTAATGATTTCCCGGGTGAAAAAAGATATTCTGCCATATATTTTAACATAAATAACAAATACTATGTTGGATTTGGTAGCTCAATAGAACCATTAAAAGATCTTTGGGAATTTAATCCGCAGAACAATACCTGGACACAAAAAAATGATGGACCAACTCCAATTTCTGGTGGAATAAGTTTTGTCATTAACAATAATGCGTATGTTGGATTAGGTGAGTATGACAATGATTTTTGGAAATATGATCCTGTTTCAGATTCATGGGAGTACGTGACTAACTTTCCTGGAAATGGCGGGATGTCTAATCTAACAGGTGCAACCGCATTCTCTATTGGAGGAATGGGCTATGTAATAAATGGAAAAGATGGTATTACATATGACAAGGAGTGTTGGAGATATGATCCTGAAAATAACCAATGGGAAAGATTAGATGATTTCCCAGGTGAAGCAAGACACCAATCAACTCATTTTATCGTCAACAACAAAGTCTATATTTGCTGCGGAGCCACATACACTGGTTCTGGAAACCAAATTTTTTATGATGATTTATGGGAATATAATCCTGTTGAAGATAGTTGGTCCACAAAAGCTGATTTTCCAGGCCAGGGAAGAATAGGTGCAGTCGGTTTCACATTAAATGGTAGAGGATATGTCGGATTAGGATGGGAGAGTCCTGAAGATTGGTATACTGGAGATGCAGATTTTTTTTCAGACTTTTATGAATACAATCCTGATACTGACTCTTGGAAGGAAAGAGCTTCTTTTACCGATGTTACAAGGATCTATGCATTTGTCATGGAATTTGAAGATCGAATTCAGATAGGGACTGGTAGAGGATTTGTTGGTACTATTAAAAATGACATGTGGGAATATAAGATTGAATAAAAACCCTAATAATACTTTGATTTCAAGGTGAACCCTTGATGTATTTGAAATCATTTGTAATTATCTACTTCACACCATTATTCTGCTAAATACAATAAAATGATTCTTCGTCGTTATATCTTGAAATTCTTTTCTGAAAGACATTAACTTTGAGTTTTATTTACAATCACTTATATGTTTCAGCATCCGTGTTAATTCAACAATGAATATTTGTGAATCGTATCATAGATTATGAAGTCAAATAAAAAGTCAATAAGAAAGCGAATTATCATTTGGTTAACCCTGATCATTGCCGCTTTTATTGCATTTACCGGGGTTCTCGTCCTAAGTGTATATTTGGGTGTATTTGGCAATCTTCCAACAGCAGAAGATATCGTTGCCATTGACCAGGATAATGCCTCTCTTATCTATGCTTCTGACGGGACGCTCATGGGAAAATATTATCTCATTAACCGGCAAACCATCAATAATGAATTAATTTCTCCATATGTACGGCAAGCATTGATCGCTACAGAAGATAACCGGTTTTTTGAACACCATGGACTTGACCTCATCAGTTTGGGGCGTGTAATTGTAAAATCAGTATTACTCGGAAAAACTTCCCAGGGTGGCGGAAGCACCATTAGTCAGCAACTCGCTAAGAACCTCTTTAAAAGAAAAAGTTATGGGGCGCTCTCATTGCCGGTCAATAAAATCAAAGAGATTTTCATAGCATCCAGGCTGGAGGATGTTTACAGCAAAGAAGAAATCCTCACCCTTTATCTGAATACGGTAGCTTTTGGAGAAGATGTATATGGCATTGAAGCAGCAGCCTGGCGTTATTTCAACAAACCTTCGGTTGAACTGAATATCCCTGAGTCGGCAACGCTGGTAGGCATGTTAGCAGCCAATACAGCTTATAGTCCACGGCTTTATCCTGAGCGGTCTGCAACAAGAAGGAATACTGTTTTGTCTCGCATGGTGCTTCAGGGATTTATCACAGAGGAAGAAGTAACCAATTACAAAGAACAACCCATTCAACTGGATTACAACCTGATGGATATGAACAGGGGAATTGCCCCTTATTTCAGGGCATATATCCGTCGGCAGGTAAGTCAAATCCTCAAGAAAAAATATGGAGATACCTATAACCCTGAGACCGATGGTTTGCGTATTTATACTTCCCTGGATATTCGATTACAATCATTTGCCGAACAGGCTGTGGCCAAACACATGAAAAAATTACAGACTGAATTTGATAATCACTGGAAAACAAAAGAGCCCTGGTATCAACACCCCGATGTGTATCAGAAGAAACTTCAAAAAACTGATGCCTATAAACGGCTAAAAGCAGAAGGAAAAAGCAAGGCCGAGATAAACAAAGAACTGGAAATTCCTCATACCATGCAAATCCTTACTCCGGAAGGAGAGCAGGTGGTGGAAAAAAGTGTAGCTGATTCTGTAAAGCACTATTTGAGGATGTTGAATACCGGATTCCTGGCCATAGATCCCAAAACAGGCGCTATCCTTACCTGGGTAGGTGGTATCAACCATAAATATATTCCATACGATCATGTATTAGCTGAACGCCAGGTTGGGTCTACTTTTAAACCACTTGTTTATACAACAGCATTAAACAATGGCATGACGCCCTGCCGGATGTTTGCCAATGAACAGCGTGTGTATGAAGACTACAATGATTGGTCACCATCCAATTCAGAAGGTGAATATGAAGGGTGGTACAGCATGAAGGGTGGATTGAAAAATTCAGTGAATACCATTACTGCTGAAATAATGATGGAAACCGGCCCGGCCAACGTCATTGCACTGGCGCGGGAATTAAATATAGATACACGCATTCCTGAAGTTCCTTCCATAGCATTGGGTACTGCCGAAATCTCCCTTTTTGAGATGGTGGAAGCGTACACAGCATTTGCTAACAATGGCTATTCGGTTAATTCATTTGGTATTCTCCGCATAGAGGACAGCAATGGAGATGTTCTGTATGAACAGGGTTCTCCTCAATATGGGAGTGTGGCTTTTACTGAAGATGTGGCTGTCCAAATAAATGAGATGTTGCAAGGTGTCGTAAATGAGGGAACCGGAAGATCGCTACGCAGTATATATGGTGTACACAGTGATATTGCCGGTAAAACAGGAACTACGCAGAACAACGCGGATGGCTGGTTTATCGGTTACACACCTGATTTTGTTGCGGGTGTTTGGGTGGGCGCTGAGTTACCCGTTATTCATTTCAGAACCATTTCCCTAGGTTCAGGGGCACATATGGCCTTACCTGTTTTTGGGCAAGTGGTAAATAAAATGGAAAATAACAGAACACTAACAAATAAATACCTTTCCCCTTTCCCTGCCCTAACAGATACTTTACTGGCCGCCCTGGATTGTCCTGATTTTACTCTGGAAAAGCCGGATAAAAACTTCTTTGATATTGTTAAGGATATTTTCGCCAAAGAGGATTCTGCTGCTATAGCAAAAAAAGAAAGGCGAAAAGATAGAAAAGAACAAAAGGAATCTTTAAAGAAAAAAGAAAAAGAAGGATTTTTCAAGCGAATAGGGAATATATTTAAGCGAAAGAAAAATAAGTAAGTTAATTTCAAGCGTGGACGATTGAAACAGAGAAGGGCAGGCAGGCTTGAAAGATTTTAGTTAATGTCCCAAATCTGCTTCAAGCGTCCACGCTTGAAGCATTTTTATAATATCCATAAGGATTAACCAACAGCACAGCCATATCAAAAATCCGGTCTAGTGTTAAGTCAACAATAAACGGGTGCTATTCATCGAATGACTTAATCATTGAAGTTTCACAAAACGCTATATTTTACTGTAAATCCTTTCGCTAAGTCATCCGATGATTAAAAGATGCTTGCGTCATTTTGATATTGACTTATCACGAGCTTTTTATCTTTGAATAAGCAATTCATTCTTTTTAAGTAAATTTGCTTTATTCGGTATCTCAAAGAAAGTCGTTAATGAGGTTTGTTCTCCATACTTTTAAAATAATCTCAAGCAAGCTAATATTTTGTATTGGCATGTTTACGATATCTTATGGTCAAACCTATTTAGAAGAAGACTTTAGCGAGGGACAAATGCCGCCGGCCGGATGGACAATTGAAAATGTTGCAAACCAATGGACTATCAGTTATTCAATTAATGCAGGAGGGGATTCCCCGGAAGCAAGATTTCAATGGTTCCAGGAAATAAATACGACCAGGCTTATTTCCCCACAAATTAATCTGACAGGATTAACAACTATATATTTTCAGTTTAAACACATGTATGATGATTATGAAGGTGAAGGTCCGTCAGTAGGTATTGCAACCAGATCAGGAGGCGGTGACTGGACGATTGTATGGGAAATTTTACCAACTGGAGATGTTGGCCCAGAATTGATTGACCTCGAAATTTCGAATGATGATGTAGGACAGCCGGATTTCCAAATTTGCTGCTATATTACCGGTGACCTGTTTAATCTGGATTACTGGTATGTGGACAATATATTGCTTCACCAGCCGCTGGAATTAGATATAACTATCTTCCTGGAAGGGCCGTTTTTAAATGATCATATGGAAAACAACCTCAATGGCTTAGGATATTTACCCTTAAGTCAGCCTTATGGTATTTTACCCTGGAATTATTCCGGATCTGAAGCTGTTACCGAAATTCCAAATGATTCAGTTATTGACTGGGTACTGGTTAAATTAATAAGACCGAAGCAATATCCACCAGGAAAATATAAAACCATCGTCACCCAAGCTGCTTTATTACTACAGAACGGGGAAATTACAGGATTGGATGGAATCAGCAATTTGCAATTTCAAATATCTGAACTTGACAGCTTATATGTGCTGGTTCATCACCGGAACCATTTATCTCTAATGTCAGCAAATCCTATTTCCCCAAACAAAGGGACAACAATTATTGATTTCACTGTAGGAGATGAAATGGCTTATAATGGAAAATATGCCATGAAAGAATTATCACCTAATACCTGGGGAGTAATTGCAGGAGACGGAAATGCAGATGGGCAGATTAATAACAGCGATAAGAATGAATCCTGGTTTTTACAAAAAGATAGCACCGGCTATTTTTCAGCTGACTATAACATGGATGGCACTGTTAATTTCAATGACCTTACTGTTTTATGGAGAGCAAATGGTGGTCGGGCTCATTGGATGCCAGATACTATTCCAATTCCGTTTGTTTGCGGGGATACGATATTGGATATTCGGGATGGTCATCATTACTCAACATTGCAAATTGGCGACCAATGCTGGATGAAAGAAAACCTGAATTATGAAACCGGAACAAGTTGGTGTTATGGCAATAATTCTTATAATTGCACAACCTATGGCCGCTTGTATACTTGGGCAACCGTTATGAACTGTGAAGCAAGTAGCAATACTATTCCAAGTGGCGTTCAGGGTATTTGCCCCGAAGGCTGGCATTTGCCCAGCGATGCGGAGTGGTGCATTGTAACCACCTATATTGATTCCACTGTGGATTGCTCATGGACCGGTTACAATGGCACTGATGGAGGTGATAAAATGAAAACCACCTATGGCTGGAGCAGTGGAGGGAATGGCACCAATGAATCCGGATTCTCTGCACTACCGGGTGGCTGTTTGGGCGCCTATCATTTCGACGACTTACTGACTTTTGCATACTTCTGGTCTTCAACAGAGGATTACCCCGGCTATGCCTGGTCGATTAAGTTGAGCTATGGTCTTCCTACTATCGGGCGGTATTTTAATCCTAAAGTACGGGGATATAGTGTTCGGTGTATAAAAGATCAGATGTAGCTACTATATCAGCAAAGCCATATATTGCTGTCGTCAAATCTGATAATTTCATAAAAACCTGTTAAACTCCTGAACAAGATAAAAAGGGAGAGAAATAAGTTGAAAATTAACGGTTTCCATATTGTTGTTAATTTTTATTGAAGTATCAACTTGTATAGAAGAAGGCAGGTCACCATTGAAACGAATGGCCTTATCCAATTTTTTTTCAGTAACATAAATTTGTAATGATTTTAATGTTCCGGTTTTTCCGGCTTTTACTTCTATGGGAATAACTTTATTTCCTGATTGGATAACATAATCTATTTCAGCCGATGAATTTCGTTTTTCACGTGTCCAATAATAAATATCTTTTTCGGTAAAGTAAGGGGGTAAACATAATAATTCTTGCCCGATGAATTGTTCAGCAAGGCTACCTTCATTGCTTAATCTCATATTTTCAAGGTCAGTTAAACGGAGCTTTAGAATATGATTTGAAAGCCCGATATCAAGAAAAAGAGTTTTGAAAACTTTTTCCACAACACCATATTCAAGCAGAATACCTGTTGCTTTGGTATTATGAATAAGATGGATAATCCTGCTCATACTCAATAAATCTAATGCTTTTCTAATAGCATCGGAACGTATTGAATTATCAAAATTTGCATATTTGAATTTTTGCCCTGCAATTTTAGGAATGTATCTCAGCAATTTTATCATAGTATTTTGCTGCGAACGTGTGCCATATTTTGAGAAATCAAATTCCAGGGATTTAATAATACTTTCATGCGTGAGTTCTGTGTTAATTAAACTTCTTGTTTCAGTATAAACTTTAACAGCTTCCGGCATTCCTCCTATTAAAAAATACAGGCGTATTAAATCAATCAATTTATTATGTATGGGTTGTGGAATTTTTTGTGATATTTCATAGTTCTTCAGAAATTCAATCAGCAGTTTTTCATCATTTGCATCTAAAAATTCATAAAAACACATAGGGTACATATAGGCAAACTCCACCCTTCCAACCGGCATGGAATATTGCAAATCATTAAGAGTGTGATCTAATAATGAGCCGGCAGCAATAACATGCAAATCTGGTATTTTTTCATAAAAATATCGTAAAGTAACTATTGCCTCGGGACAAATTTGTATTTCATCAAGAAAAAGTAATGTGCCCGATAATTGAATTTTCTTTCCGAAATAGATTTCCAAATTTTGAATAATTTTTTCTACGTCGTTGGTTTGGAAGAATTGTTTTAATTCAGGATTTTCTTCAAAGTTTACTTTTACGACATCTTTAAAATATTTATTTCCAAATTCATCAATCGTATAAGTTTTACCAACTTGTCTTGCTCCCCTTACTATTAAAGGTTTTCGGTGTGTGCGATTTTTCCAGTCTATTAGATATTCAGTAAAAAAACGTTTCATAAGTTTTTATAAATTAATTATAGCCAAATGAAATATTATACAAAAGTAATAAATATGTTTGGTTTTTCACAATTTATTTGTAAATATACGTTTGGATTTTAGCAGCAACAATGTAAAAATACGTTTGGATTTATGCACTTTTCAAATGGTCAGAGAAGGACAAGATAGGGAAAAACCACAGTGGCTGGAATACTGGCTGTAGCATTAATATTGTCAGAAAAGGAACTATCACCAAGACCGAAGACTTAAAACTAATTACATTTCTCGAAAAGTCTTCAAAACTATTTTGACGAATGTAATATGAAACTTTTGAAAATTATTAGAACTTGACTTCACATCTATTTTTTTACTATCTTTACAGGTATTAACCTTTAAATATGCCATCATGAAAAAACTAACACTTATTACCGCAATCACAATTAACTTTTTTCTATTAACAGTTAACATATTTTCCCAGCCCTGCCTGCCAGAAGGCATTAATTTTTCAACGCAGGACGAGATTGACAACTTCCAAACCAATTATCCGAATTGTACCGAAATTGAGGGAGGAGTTATGATCACAGGAAATGATATTACCAATCTCGATGGTTTAAGTGTAATCACTTCCATCGGTGAGTACTTATGACTGTGCAATAATGCCGCCCTGGCAAATGTAGCGGGGCTGCAACAGCTTACTTTCGTCGGTGGGGAATTCTGGATTGATAACAATGATCTGCTGACTGATCTGTCTCCCCTTGATAATCTAACTTTTGTCGGAGATTATTTTAACATCATTAACAATGCATCGCTAACCAATCTATCGGGACTGGAGAACATAGACCTGGGTTCCATTAATGAGCTTGGTATTTATGACAATCCCCTGTTATCTGAATGTGATGCTCAAAGTATCTGTGATTATCTTGTAAGTCCGAATGGGACAATCAACATTCACGATAATGCTTCAGGTTGTAACAGCCAAACAGAAGTGGAAGATGATTGTGAAGATAATTGCCTGCCTGAAGGTATTGAATTTCTGACCCAATCGGATATTGACAATTTTCAGACCACTTATCCCAACTGTACTGAAATACTTGGGGATGTAACCATTGGTGAGCAATGGTACAGTTCAAATATTACAAATTTGGATGGTCTGAATGTATTAACGGGCATTGGTGGATACCTTGATATCCGGCTAAACGATAACCTGGCAAGTTTGTCAGGATTAAGCAATCTGACATTTGTAGGCGGACTCATTTCTGTATTTAACAATGATGCATTAACTGACCTTACAGGTTTGGATCAGATCACCTATGTTAACGGAAATCTTTACATCACATACAATGATGCACTGACCAGCCTTACAGGACTTGAGAATCTAACATCTATTGATAGTGAATTTACTATTGGAGAAAATACAGTATTACCCAGGCTGGATGGACTGGAGAGCCTGAATTCAGTGGGTAGTGCAATGCAAATCGGGGCTAATACAATGCTAAACAGTATTGAGGGCTTGAGTGGTTTAACCTCCATTGGGGATTACTTATATATCATTGGTAATAGTGAACTAACAAGTCTTGAAGGCCTCGAAGGATTAACATCAATTCCGGGGTATCTTCGTATTTCCTTCAACCCTACCCTATCAGATCTGACTGGTTTGGATAACCTGACATCTATCAACGGATACCTATATATCATGCATAACGATAATCTTATTAGTCTTGCCGGTCTGGATAATATTGAAGCCAATTCTATTAGTGATTTATATATTAACGACAATGCTTCCCTGTCGGTTTGTGATATTGAAAGTGTTTGCGATTACCTTGCTGCCCCAAATGGAGCGATTTACATCACAAATAATGCAACCGGCTGCGCCAACCAGGAAGAAGTGGAAGATGAATGTTTTATTGGTGTACCGGAAATGAATTCTATGGATCATTTTTCAATATCACCAAATCCTGTCTCAGGTTCTGCGAACATTCTATTAGTTTTAAGAGAGCATGGATTGATGAATTGTGATCTTTTTGAAGTTTCAGGAGTGAGGATTAAACAATTAATAAATGAAGAAAAACCACTAGTACAGCATTCTTAATATAATATTGCAAATAGAAATATTTTTGTATCTTTGGCAAAAAAACATGAGGTTAAGCCAAAGAGCAAAGATAAGTATTTCTGCAAAAGATAAATCAGAATTAACGCG
>JAUVJI010000123.1 GCA_030596605.1 Bacteroidales bacterium | reverse complement strand
TATAATATACCGGATTTGGAATAGTATCAATCAGGTTTTCAAGAAAAAGATTATTTTCCCTTAATTGATTTGCTTGTATTTGTAAATTAGCCTTGGCTTTAACATTTTCATCAATTTCCTTAACTAACTGCTGCGTGCGTTGTTCAACCTGTTTTTCTAAATTTCTATTTAATTCTTTTAGTTCACTGTCTTTTTTCTGAAGGTCGAGATAGCTTTTTTCTAAGTTATACTGTGCATTTACCAATTCATTTTTCTGAAAGTCAAGTTTTAAAAATGTTTTAATCTTGCTGATCAGTATAAATTGATTAACCGGTTTTGATAAATAATCAACCCCACCGGCTTTATATCCCTCAAACACACTATGATCATCAACACTTATTCCTGTGATAAAAATTATGGGTGTGTGTATATTTAATTTTGAGTTACGAACATCCTTTGCTAATTCAAATCCGTTTTTTTCCGGTATGTTTACATCTAAAAGAATAATTGCATAAGAATTCTTGTTTATCAGTTCTATCGCATCTTTGGCACTATATGAAAAATAATATTTTGCCTGAATTTCTTTACTTAGGATAGCGCTAAATTGTTTAAGGTAAAGCTGGTCGTCATCAACGATTAATATTTTTGGAATATGTTTTTTCATTTACTATATTTCGGTTTGCGATTGAATATTGTTATTCAAAGGTGTCATTCACAATTGTACACCAAATGTAAGGAATTTTATCAACTACAGCCATTTTGGAATGTATTTTGTTTTTAATATATCTTTATCAAACTTTTCGGTTTAAATACTAATAAAATGAAAACCTCAAGACTTCTCTATTCGATTATATTTATAATTGCTTTTACCTCTCATTTATCTGCACAAAAACGCCAGGAAGCTGTGGATTATAAAAGCAAGGCAGAAGAGTACAAAATAGCAGAAGATTATGTAAATTTTGTCCTGGCATTAGATAGCGCTTTTTTGGCCGAGTTTGAACTCGAAGACCCGGATACGCTTTTTTTAGCTGAAATTGCTGGAGAAGCCGCGCTGTACTATGAGGCTTTCGGCTGGTATAATATTGCTATTGGCCATTATGAATATTCCATGCGCTTGTTTAGAAAAGCAGGAAATATGGAAAAAGCCAGGGAAATGTTGAAACTACTAACAAGCGCTCATCAGGATGTTAAAACCAATGATGTGGAAGTGGAGTTGACAACCTTGAGGTCTGTTAGCTCAACAAATGTTTATTTCAGGATTGATACCGTGCTCAGGCAAAATTACGATAGTGTATGGGTGGTGTTAAGTTCGGGTAGTAACGATGGTATTTTTGCGGGTAGTAAAGGAGATGTAAAAGGTATTTATTTAGAAGAGTATGAAAACAGGGGCAACCTTTCGCTTGGTAAGGCTGAAGTGCTTGAGGTTTTTCCCAATAAAGCCAATGTTTTGATCAACCTGATAGATCCAACCAATCCCAAAACAAATGTGTTCGCCGGTGATATGGTCACTTTACCTGCATTGATCCACGAAAGTGAAAATCCAAGTATATTTTATGAACTGGCCCTGCTGAATATTGATTTTCTTGATATATATTCTGATCCGCTTTATTATCCGAGACATCTTTTCTATTATGACGGTGAAGCCGTTGAGGAGGTTATGCTGGCAATGATGAAGGATGATATTCTGGAAACGGCTGAGATGATCAAACCTACACTGGATGAGAATCCGCAATGGCAACATATGTCGGAATCAGGGAGGTTTAACGGGTTAAGCATGTTGGAGGCCATGGAAAAATCATCACCTGAAGATATCAAGG
Organism: Bacteroidales bacterium; assembly: GCA_030596605.1. Lineage (GTDB taxonomy): Bacteria > Bacteroidota > Bacteroidia > Bacteroidales > JAADJA01 > JAADJA01. Next base: position 11,957 of record JAUVJI010000123.1, on the reverse strand, counting down.
CTTTCCTGTATTTTATTCAATGTTTTCCAGGGAAGTATATGGGGCACACATGGAAGATCAACGAAACTTATGCCACATGGATCATCAACGATTGCCCTGTCAGCGACCGGGAATTAAAACAACTGCTTCTGGATGCTCCTAATGATTCATCTTTTATTTCAACCCTATTACTATACAAAGATGATTTTTATGATGGAAGCTTTTATTATGAATGGTTCGAAGAAGCCGAAGATCTTTCTGGCAAGGGTTATTTTGAGGAAGCCGAAGTGTTGGTGAATCTTCTTTCCAAAGTATCAGAAGTGCTGAATGACTCAACCTATAAGGCATGGGCACAGTATAGTTCAGCGTATATGGATAATCAAAAACAGGAATACGAGTTATCGCTTGAAAAATATAACACAGCTTATGAAATGTTCAAAAATCTTAATATCATCAATGGGCAGTTTTATTCTTTACACAATATTGCACATATTCATAACAGCAGAGGTGAATATGTAACTTCTCTCGATATTTTTGAAGAGAGTCTCACCTTAAAATTGCAGGCATTGGAAGAAGACCCCACCAGTCACCTGAAAGAAAGTATTGGGGGCACCTATGAAGGCATTGCCATAAGTTTTTATAATTTGAGCAGGTATAAAGAAGCGACAGAATATTTTCAAGACGGAATAAAATATTACAGAGATGCCAATACCCTGTCAGGTGTTGATGGACAGACAGATTTGTTGGGATGGTTGGGAAAGATCAATTATACTACAGGTAATTATGATACCGCGCTTGTATATTATGAACGGCAATTAAAGCTTTACACAGAACTGGGAAACCAAAACGGTGCAGCAGATGCATTTGATAACCTGGCTTATACGAATTCATTAAAAGGAAACACAAAAAAGGCCAATGAGCAATACCGGAAAGCTTATGAATTAAAAATCAAAACCGATGATAAAGATGGGGCTGGATTTTCCATGTCGAATGTAGGACAAACCTACTGGACTTTGGGAGAATATGATAGTGCTATAGTATCGCATAACAAAGCTATCGAATTGCGAGAAGAAGCAAACAACCGAAAGGGACAGGCCTATTCCTGGTCGAAACTGGGTGATTTGTATAAGGAGAGCGGTGATCCCAAAAAGGCTTTGGAAGCATTTGATCGTTCAATAAGTTTGTATGAAGAGGTAGGTGATAAAAAAGCCACAGCAGAAATTACTAACAACCTGGGAAATACATATTTCAATGGAAAGGATTATTACAAAGCCATTGAATATTATAGCAAAGCTGAAACCATTTACAGGGAGATTGAAGCCCGAATTGACCTCGCTACAGTTTTAACAGATATCGGTTTCGCTTATTATAAAGTTAAAAGATTTGATGAAGCGTCGACGCATTATTTCGAAAGCCTTGAAGTTCAGAAAGAGATTGATGATAAATCGGGCCAGTTTTACAATTATATTAACCTGGGAGGAATCCAGCACCATAACAAATATAATTTTGATAAAGCCGAAGAGTATTACAATGAAGCTTTTAGGATTGCAACAGAAATTAACAGTAAAAGTCTGATCGCATATAGTTATAGGATATTTGGATATCTTAATTTATCCAGGGGTAATATTGAAGAAACATTAATTCAGCATAATAAAGCTTTGTCAATTTATTCTGAAATTGAAGAAATTGGTTCAGTAGCTGAGATTAATATTGACCTTGGATATGATTACACTAACCAGGGTTCATTTGATGAGGCTGAAAAGTATTTTGATGAAGCAAAGAAAATAGCGGAAGCAATAAACAACAGGGATCTTATTTCACAGGCACTAAGCGGGAAGGGCCAGTTAAAAAGAATGACAGGCGAATTTCATGCCTCCCTCGATTTGATCAATGAAAGTTTAAAAGTTAGCCAGGAAGTAGATAACTCATGGAATATTTCCGGTATCTATTTGAATTTTGGCAATACCTACAATGCTATGGGAGAATATAAAACTGCCATCAATTATTATTATCTCACCGATAGTATTTTACAAATTGTGGGTAATGAATACAGCAGGGCTACACCTATTAACAATATTGGAACCATTTATTACTGGCAGAAGGATTATGAGAGGGCCATGAAACAATTTGAAGAGGCGCATACAATACTTGATATACCGGGTAACAACAGTGAATTTATGTCGATTCTCAAGGTGAATATCGGCGAAATATACCTTGAATATAAAGATTATGATAATGCAGAAATATGGATTAATGAGGGACTTAGGATTGCAAGAGAGGGAAAAATTGACCCGCGTATTGCAAGTACCTTGCTAACAAAAGGTAAATTGTTTACTGAATTAAAACGATTTGATGAGACTGAAGTTTGTTTTATAGAAGCCAAAGAAATTATTGAAAGAATTGATCAAAAGGAATCAATGATAGAGCTCAATTTCTATTATGGAAAAATGTACTTTGAGATGGAACAATTCCAACTGGCTGTTGAAAAACTTCAGAAATCCATTGATGTATCGAAGGAAATCAGTTCAGATAAATATATTTGGGGAAGTATGTATTACCTCGCAATAGCTGAAGATAAACTTGGAGAAATTGAAAAGAGCATTGAAACCCTGGAAGAGGCAGTTGGAGTATTGGAGCTGATTAGTACTAAAGTGAGTGGGGGGGAGGAGGCCAAAAAAACCTTCGAGCAAGATGAAATGCGGTTGAATGTTTTTGAAAAGATCATTGAGCTTTTGATTGATCAAAACAGGATTGAGGATGCATTGGATTATCTTGACAGGGCGAACAACGATAACATGAAATCGAAGTTTGGCAATATGGATGTGCAGTTTGCTGATGAATCAAAAAATGATGCTTTAAAAGCAGAGAAAGACTTAAAGAACAAATTGGATCAATTAAATGAAGAATTGGCAAAAGAGAAATCTAAACCGGAAGGCCAACAAAGCGCTAACCTGATCAAAAAACTGGAAGATATACAAACTGTAACTGAGAAAGAATACATGTCGTTTATTAATACTACCATTCAAAACTATCCTGATTTGATGAACTATTTCAGCAGCAGTGTGAATCCTAAAGAGTTCAGGGCGGCAAAAAGAAATATTCCGGATGACATGGCTACTTTATTGTACCTGATCGGAGCAGATAAGCTCTATATTTTTGTCGCCACAAAAGATTCGGTTTATGCACGTGTTGTAGATGTTGACATCCAGGAACTGGAAAATGATATTCACGACATGCATGCACTTCTTACACGGCCTTCTTTTATCAGTTCCGACACCATTGAATTGCGTGGAGCGGCCACATTGGCTTTTTCTGATGATGTTCCGGATAATGAGGATGTGTTTAAAATGCTTTCAGAAAAATTATACAATTTATTGGTTGGGCCGGTAATCGATGAAGTTAGTGATAAGGAAAAACTTGTTATTATCCCCAATGGTATGCTTTATTATCTTCCTTATCAGGTGTTGGGTTATAGTGATGAGAATGGTCATTTAAATTATATGATTGAGGATTATGAGATTTTATATACTAATAAACTAAGGTTTGGTTTTGCAGTTTCAGAAACCAAACAATTCAATATTGTCGCTCTCGGTAATGCGGATAACAGCCTGCCGTTTGCTGAAACAGAAGTAAATGAAATTAAAAACATCTTTCCTGATGCGAAGGTTTACGTTAGGGAAGAAGCTACCCGCGACAAGGTTATCAATATTCCGGAAGATTATAACATCCTGCATCTGGCAACGCATGGTGTTTTGGATTACAATAATTTTGAAAACTCATACCTTGTTCTCGCTGCTAATCCGGATGCAAATGATGATGGAAGGCTCAAAATTGAAGATATTTACCAGATCCAAAATCTGGATTTGTACAACATTGTAACCCTTTCTGCATGTGAAACAGCGGTAAACTTTGAAATGATCGAGGGCTGGCCTGTTACCACAGCGTCCGCCTTCCTTGATCTGGGTGTGGTAACTGTAATAGCATCCCTCTGGAGTGTGGATGATGAAGCCACCAATATCCTGATGAAGAAATTCTATGAAAATCTTAAATCATTGGATAAGTTATCGGCCCTTAACCAGGCGCAATTGGAACTGGTAAATAATCCTAAATACAGTCACCCGTTTTACTGGGCTCCGTTTTTGTTTATTGGGGATTGGAGATAATCTAAACCTTTCAGGTTGAGCTACTGTATGGGGATAGAAAACCTGAAAGGTTGAAAACACGATTGAAAAAAAATTACTCCAGATAATATTTATCTATACCTGGTTTTGTTTTGTTATGTTCATGAAAAATAACAAAATCATTGACAGAACTAAAAAGTTGGAGAATATTTGTTTTTTTGATCTTAGTGGATCCTTTAGAAATAATTGCATTGTATGATGAATATTTCCAGTCAGAGAAGTTCTTAACTATTCCATGATGAATGGGGTTTCTGTGGATATAGTTTATTAAACATAATAAGTAGTCTTCTTTTTCAACCAAAATTCGTTTAAAAGGATAAAGAAATAATCTACCCATTCGATTATGAGCTTTATTATATGGTTTGGAATAACTATTGAAAAAATTACTAAAAGATTGATGCAATGGATTTCTTTCTTTTTTAAATGGTTTTTCTGTAAGTCTTTGCTTCACTTCATCTTCCGGTTTGGTATAAACAAGAAAGTGAAAATGATTTGGTATTAAACAATATGAATAAACACATGCAATAGGAAGTATATATTTTTCAAGTTTTCTTAAGAAGAAAAAATAATCATCTTCATTTCGAAAAAGCAGTTCGTTGCCAATTGCTTTATTGTAAATATGATAAATCTTTCCAAAATCTAAAACCTCTTCCTTATTTACATATTTGTGTCCTGACATCAAAAGATTATTTTGATTATAAAGGTACGATTTTTTTCAACCTTTCAAGTCCCGGCCGCGCGTGCTTTCTTCGACTTGAAAGGTTTTATTTTTCAACAATTTTAAAAGGAATCGTAAATACATTCACAGAACTTTGTGGAACACTTAATGTACCGGCTCTTGTTTGTTTATAGCTTTCAGCGAAAAGCTGCTCAAATGGTGATTTGGGTGCATTTTCCGTTTCCCCTCTGGTTGTTGCTATCATTGAAAGATCAATAGGCTCACGCGTAGCAACCAGCTTGAATATTTCAGTGCCAAAAGGCTCACCAAAAACAAATATCTCTCCCAGTTCTTTTTCTTCGCCAGGATAAATGATATATTCTGCAGAAGTCCTGTTTTTACCGGGAATCAGAATATTTATATTGTTATCCGACTGAATATCGATCAGTTGATAGTAAGCTTCTGCATAACCATCATTTTTGATCTTAATTTTAAATGGATCCCCATTTTCAAATACCAGTTGGTTTCCATTCTTCATTTTTGATTCAATGGGCAAACGCTCATCTACTACAAACCTTGAACCTGATCTTTTTACAGTAACAGGAATTATTTCAAAGGTGACATTCAGGTCAGGATCAGTCATTGAAATATTTTTCAGTAGGTTGGCCTGAGCATAGCCTTTTAATCTTTCAACGATCTGATTTGTTGCTTCTTCTACATTAGTTTCTTTGATGTTGATCTGTTGGACTATGAGTTCATCAGTTGTTATTATTTGTAAAGTATCAGCATTAAGTTTTTCTATAATTAACTCAGGATCTTTTTTAACGATCTCCACAGTTGGTAAACTATCACACTTACTACTTAATTTGTTTTCCAGTTCTTTGTTTTTCAGGTTTCCAATTTTAACCTTGATGCTCATACTACCAAAATTCATGCTTGTGATAAATATCCATGAGTTTTTCGCATCCTCTTCTGAGAGTGTTTCATTAATAACAATATCCGATTCCACTGCTGATGCGTTGACGATTTTACCTGTCGCTTTTGGCTCAGATTGAGATGGGCCAGAAGTATTGATATCATAAAAGCCTACTTCAGATCCATCGAAAATGCCCATCAAATTACCGGCATTTATTGTAACGGTTTTTTCGTCTAACCAGGATTCAATCATAAAATATGGTTGCTGGTCAACCGCCTGTCCACCGAAAATCTCCTTGTCAATATCACCTTCAATCTGCGGTGATTGTTTTGGAGCGATCATACTCATCTCTACTTTGATTTTGTCAAATAAGGCACGGTATGTAGTTTCAGGTGTAGCTTCTGCTAATGCTTTGCTGAATGAATATGAAAGCGATCCGTAGGAAGTCCCACTATTTCTATCTATGTATTCGTAATTCAGCTCTTCCTGGCTGGCGCCACTTAATACTACTAAAGAAGCGAAGTTTTCATTATCACTTGTTTCAATTTCTGAAAAATTATCTTCATCTTTATTTTCAGCCGGATCATAGTCGGGGCTTCTGAATTTGACATCTGTACCCCGGCTCTTTGCCAATCCCCTGGTACCTGTCCCTGAATGACACGAATCCAAAATAACAAGTACATCTCCTGATTCACCCAAATTTTTTCTTAAAGTATTTAAGAGGGCTGTTATCTCATCATCTCTTAAATGATTTTCACCTTTATAGTTTGAACTGAAATAAAGTTTGGCGTCAAAAGGGATTAAAGATTCATCGTATCCATCCAGCTCATCTGAGCCATTGTCCATTATTTGCTGTCCGTGTCCCGAAAAATGTATAACTACAATATCACCTTCCTTTACTTTTCCTGAGAGTCTGGTAAATTCATCAATGATTCCTTCTTTCCTGGCGCCTTCGTTAACGATAATACTAATATTATCCTGCGTAAAACCTTGTTGGAGCAACGCACCCTGGATCAGGGCGACATCATTAACTGAACTAATTGGGCTCCAGCCTCCTTCAGAAGGGTATTCGCCTACAGCAATGATCAAAGCATGCTTGGTAGGTTCGGCATTAAGAATTCCGAGGCTTAAAAGAAATACAGCTAATAATATTTTAATTTGTCTCATTATCAAAGGATTTAAAACATGTTTAGTGAAATAATTAGTTTAATTATCTGTCAATATAGTCAGTGAAATTCAAAATAATGAATGGTATTCTATGATTGACACACCCCTGGCCCCTCTTGAGAGGGGAGTGTTTCGAATTCATTATTTTGAATTTGCTAATTATCATTAATCCAAAATTAAATCCACATTAATACCAAATAGTTGATTTGGTAATATTTTCATCACCAGATAAATATTGTCTGAGAAGTTCAATGTCATCCATGGTTCCACCAGCCTGATACGTATAAAAATCGATCACACCAGAAAACCCGGTTAATCTCAATGCCGCACCCATATCCTTTAAATCTTCTACAAGCCACATGCTTTCGCCATCATCGGTTTTTATACCAGCTGCCAAAATATAAAATTGTGCCCCAGGTCCACCTCTTGACATCTCAAACTTCTTTATTTCATTTGTTTCTTTCTCGTGGTAATAATAATTGCTTTTCTTCATATTAAAGGCAACCTGTGGGTGATTATAATCCATTTCAATATCAGTATTCTGATTTAATATGTATTTGGCAATATTTTCCAATTCTGTGGTTTTTAATTCGGTTGTATTAATTGAAACAACAGATTCAGCCCCATAATAATCAAGGGTCATTTTTACAGCGCTGCCTGGTTTAACTTTTTCCAGTTCGCCAAGCGCTTCTTCTACATTTCTAACTTCTGTTCCATTGATTTCTTTCACCTGGTACCCGAGTTTATCTGCCAGGGAAGCATATGCAGGAGAACCTGGAATTATACCCGAAATAACTGGCAGTTCATCTTCTGAAATAAGTGAATAATCGTAGCCATCATAACTGTATTCATATTTCTGCGAAAGTTCAATACCAAGATAAGCTCTTCTGACACGTCCATCGTATGCAAGGATATCGTCAATCAAACGCTCTGATAACTCAGCTTCAAGAGCAAAATTGATTTGTGACTGTAATATCTGGCCACCATCCGGAGTATCGGCAAAAGCGATCTGAGAATTTACCCCAACAACTTTCCCGTGCTCATCTACCAGCGGGCCACCGCTGTTTCCCCAAATCAATGTTGCTGTAGTTTGAAGAAATCCAAACTTACCTGTCATCCCACCGCGAACCCTGTTTTTTGCACTGATGATACCATCTGTAACCGTGTAAGGATATTCACCCAATGGATTCCCGATAGCATAGACTTTTTCACCTATTCTTGCTTCCGTTGACCTGAATTTAATGGTTGAAATTTCACCTCCCGGCTTATCAACAAACTCCAGTACTGCGATATCATAAAATGAATCACCACCAACTACTTTAACTTCATATTGCGACCTGTTAACAGTATAAACATAAATACTCCCCGGATCAGCAGAGGCATTCTCAACAACATGGGCATTGGTTATAACATAAAGGTTACCATTTTTTTCAATTATAAAACCAGAACCGGAACTGGCGACTTCCGCCAGATTCAATGCTTCTTCATAGGCCATATCAGGAGCTGATTCACCCCTGAATCCAAGCTGCCGTTTTACAACATCTGTTTTATGAACACCAACTGTTACGACAGCGCCGATAGCATTTTCCAGCATATCTGGAATGTTTTGTCCCTGGCTGTTCGTTGCCAGAAATACAAGACTTACAAGTGAGTATAGAATTATCTTTTTCATATGTTTTTATATGTAATAGTTAAACAAAAAATATTTTTATAAAAGTAAAGTGGAATTTGGCTTGAGTGATACAGTACTTTGAGAAAAAAAGCATAACCTGTTTTGGTTATGCTTTTTAAGTTTTACATTAAATTAATTGGTAAGTTTCCATGTGTGCTCGTAATAGCAATCAACATAGGTTGGGCCAAAAAACACAGTACCACCAACTGATTCAGCATACAGCTGGGTCTTTCCTTCAATAGCCCATGTGTAACCGTCACTCCAGGCTGCCACAGTTCCTGCATAATCACCATCAACATAAACATCAATTGAATAACCAGTCCAGTTGTCTATAACTACTTTACAGTAATCTGCCCTGGCTTTCTCCTTCTCTTCCGGCTTAGGTACTACCACCTCATCATCAACAGGCTTGGGAGTTTTAATGTACGGGCTGACGCCCCTGGTTTTTTCAATATCTTCTCCTTTAACAGTGACCACTTTTACTTCTTTCTTAACATCCTGTGCGTAAGTTGAAACAAACAGTGTAGCTGAAAACATTACCACTAATAATAAAACAAGTTTTTTCATCATAAAAAATTTTAGTTAAAAATTATTGAATTAGCAAATATAGAAATAAAATCTATTTTCTTATAAAAATAAAAAACTTAAGAACGTTTTTTCAGATACAGATACTTTCAATTAGCGTGCCAATATTTTTATTCTATCAATACAAAAGCCCCCCAATAATAAGGATTATACTTCTTTTTCATTTTATCCTGGGCAAACTTAAATGCCCTTCTGATATCGTTTGTTGAAAGCCATTGTTTATAAAATATTCCCATAAATTCCATTGTCTCTTTATCAGGAACTTGCCATAAGCTCATTATCAAATAATCAACCCCTGCCATTTTAAAAGCTCGTTGCAATCCATAAACGCCTTCGCTTCCTTTTATATCACCAAAACCGGAAAGCAATTTGAATAATTCTACATTGGCCTCTTTTGAAGTATATAAACTGGTATTAGTGTTGTTTTGCTCAAGCTGTTTTCAAAATTATTTGCTTCTATTAAAGTACCCGGTAAATAATTCAAAACCATACCTCTTGTATCATTGGTAAATGATGAACTCCTGTTCATAGCCAAAAGGTTTTCATCTCCTTCGTTATATTTTCCTGATTCGGCAAGCATGTCTTCCTCATTAACATCATATTCTATTCCGCCATAAACAACTGCTTTTATATCCTGCTTGGAAAAGTCAACGGACTTGTTTTTTTAGTTGAAATAGAATAATAGTTTGTGATCCCATTTCACTTACAACAATAAAATTGATTTTCCTTTCCTGTTTAAAAAAAAAATATGATCTTTGCACCCATTTTTAAATCAGGAAATAATTTATTAACAAATTAATCCCGAAGTTTCGGGACAACAATTAAAATTTAAAATTTCATTTTATGCCAACAAAAATTAGACTGCAAAGAAGAGGTAAAAAGGGGCAACCTTTTTATCATATTGTTATTGCGGATGGTCGTGCACCACGTGACGGGAAATTTATTGAAAAAATTGGCACTTATAATCCGTTAACTAAACCGGCTGACATTGACATCCTATTCGACAGGGCCTTATATTGGCTACAAAGCGGTGCTCAACCTACTGACACCGTAAGAACAATTTTATCCTATAAGGGAATTATTTACAAAAATCACTTACAGAAAGGTGTTACCAAAGGAGCTTTAACGCAAGAACAGGCTGACGCTAAATTTGATACCTGGTTGAAAGATAAGGAAGAAAAAATTGCCAGTAAAGTAAATGAGTCAGAACAAGAAAAAAGAGGAGAAGCCAAGAAGCGACTTGATGCTGAGAAGAAGATAAGTGAAGACCGTGCAAAAGATTTAGCCGAAAAACGTATGGCTGAGTTAAAAGCAGAGGAAGCCGAAAAAGTTAAAGCTGCAACAGCAGATGCTGAAGAAACAGCAGAAGAAGGCGCTGAGACAACCGGTGAAGTAGCTGTTGAGGAGCCAAAAGCAGAAACTCCTGTAGAAGAAGCTAAAGCTGAAACCCCTGTTGAAGAACCAAAGGTTGAAGAAGAAGCTAAAATGGAAGAAGTAAAAGAAGAAGCCAAAGAGGAAAAGAAAGCTGAAGCCAAAGAAGAGGTAAAAGAGGAAGTGAAAGAGGAAGCCAAGACTGAAGATGTTGAAAAAAAGGAGGTAATTGAAGATAAAGCTGAAACTAAAGAAGAAAAGAAAGTTGAAGCTAAAGAAGATCCGAAAAAAGAAGCAAAAGAAGAAGTTAAAGAGGACGCCAAAGAAGAAGCTAATGTTGAAGATGTTGAAAAAAAGGAAGTAGTTGAAGATAAAAAAGAGGAAGCTAAAGCTGAAGAAGTAAAGGAAACGGAAGAAAAGAAAGATGACGAAAAAAAGGCTGAAAAATAATTATACTCAGTTTTGATGGAAAAGAAAGATTTTTACTTTCTTGGAAAAATAACAAAGACATCAGGTTACTCAGGTAATCTGGTGTTTTTTTTTGATGTTGATGATAGTGAAAAATACCACAATCTTGAAGCAGTTTTTATTAGCGTAAATGAGGAGCTAATTCCATTTGCAATAAAAGAATTGAAATTTAAAAGCCATAATACTGCTATTGCAAAACTTGAAGATATCACTTCCGAAGAAGAAGCCTTGGCACTGGCTGGAAATGAACTTTTTTTACCCCTGTCCTTCCTTCCTCCATTAACCGGAAAACATTTTTATTATCATGAAATAATTGGTTTTAAAACCCTTGATGTTAATTTGGGATACTTAGGTATTATCGATCGAATAATTGATCAGAGCAGTCAGGCTATTTTTGTAGTTAGAAATAAGGACAAAGAAATTTTGATACCCGTCTCGGATGAAATAATTAAAAAAGTTGACCGGAAAAATAAAGCGATTGAAGTTGAAACTCCTGATGGTTTGATTGACATATATTTGTAAAACTTCCTGATTTGAGCAAACCTTTCCAGTTTAAGCAATTCCATATATGCGATTCCTCCAGTGCCATGAAAGTAGGCACTGATGCAGTTCTGTTGGGTTCTTTTATAGATATTGGTGATGCCGGGTCTATTTTGGACATTGGAACAGGTTGCGGAGTGATTGCTTTGATGTTGGCCCAACGATTCAAAGTTAAAACTGATGCTATAGATATTGATAAATCTTCAGTCGAAGAAGCAAGTAGAAACTTTAATAACAGTCCCTGGCCTGGAAGATTAAAAGCAATCCATTCTTCAATACAGAATTATATCCAGAATACTAGTAGTTCGTTCTTGATATATCATATCAAATAACTTTAATTTCATCCATTTTATATTTCCAACGAAAGATTACAGGCTCATTGTTTATTTCATCAATGCCCTTATAAATCCTTTCCTTAAG
>JAUVJI010000167.1 GCA_030596605.1 Bacteroidales bacterium | reverse complement strand
CTGATATTACAATCTAAATTTGGCCGCACAGATAGCTAGTATTAAATATTGAATATCAGAAATTAGATATAAGATTTTGGTGTTTTCAGGATTTATTACTTATTGCAATTTTTAATTTTATTAAAAATGCAACTTATGATAATCAAACTTCTGGTTATCGGTAAACTTTTTAATTTTTCTGGCTATAAGAATAAAAATCTGTAAATCATGCATAGCCAGCCAACGAATGGCCTTCGCCTGCCCCTTGCTGGCATCTGCTAAAACTATAAGAATATGAAATTTATATTTGTCCAACCATTCATATGCCTTTTTATCATTTACAATGGCCATATCAAAAGCAGCGTACTGCGGAAATCCATTTTTCATCAACCATTGAAAAGCTTCATCGCTGCCCCGTATTGCTTTTGATAGCGCTGCTAACTCAGGATAACCATTCTTTAGAAGCCACGAAAATATTTTAGCATTGCCATCAATGGCTTCACCAAAAGCCATGAGAATTTTTGCCGGATATTCTTGTAACTGTCCTTTATTCAAAGTCATTGCAAAAAATAATGATGGTTAAAATTATGCAAAATATTACGGAAAACTTATAAAACAACGCTAATAATATACTTTTGTTTTTATACCTGCATTATTTACCATTGCTTCAATTTCTTTAAGTTCACTTTTTGAAATTTTTTCCAGGTTTTTAGCGGGAGTATCCCTGGCAATCGGATAGATCATAACATATTTCGGTTTAATATCCTTGATGACCTTCAGCCAGGCATCCAGTTCCGGTTGTGTAGTGTTGTCAATCCGGTTGCCATTAAATTCACCCTTGATAAATAAAGTTTGAATGATGTGATTACCGGTAAATCTTTTTAAATCAGCAATTATATTTTCAAGTGAAATATTCGGCGCCGGTTGGTTGAGCATTTGGAAAGTATCTTCGATAACCGTATCAAGTTTTAATACGTTATTATCTACTTTGTTTAATGCATCAAAAACAGATTTATTATGAAGCATTGAAGAGTTGGTTAAAACCGAAATTTCAGCTTTTGGGAAATATTGGTTTCTGAGCTTTATAGTGTCATCAATAATCCCAGCAAAATCAGGATGTATGGTTGGTTCACCATTACCAGCAAAGGTGATATTATCAGGTGCGATTCCCTGCTCTCGTAATTCTTCCAAACGAATTTTCAGGTTCTTTGAAACGAAGGATCTTTTAGGGAGTTTTACTTTTTCAGCATTGTTTTTAAAAGTCCAGCCACATTCGCAGTAAATACAATTAAAAGTACAATATTTATATCCTTCAGGTAGCAGATTAATACCCAAAGAAACGCCAAAACGCCTGCTATTAACAGGTCCGAATACCACATCATCAAAAAGAAATGTTCCCATTTTTGTTTTTTCCAAATACTGTTTGCAAAGTTAAATTTATTCAACTCAAAAACAATTTCATGAGTTTTAATTAAAATAATTTACCCTTAATACAATAATTGTCAAACAATTTCATTTAATTTTGACCGCTTCGTTTTTTATGGTTACTTTAACAGAAATAAAACAACCGATACAATCTCACCTTGAGAATTTCGAAAAGAAGTTCAGGCAATCGATGAAGAGCAATGTCCCATTGCTAGATATCATCACGCGCTATATCATTAAACGTAAAGGCAAACAAATGAGGCCCATGTTTGTGTTTCTGAGCGCTGATATCAATGGTGATATTAAAGAATCGACTTATGTTGCCGCTTCACTCATTGAATTATTGCATACTGCCACATTGGTCCATGATGATGTGGTGGATGATTCGAACGAACGCCGGGGATTTTTTTCAATCAATGCGCTTTGGAAAAATAAGGTTGCAGTACTGGTCGGGGATTATCTTTTATCAAAAGGATTGTTGTTAGCGCTTGACAAGAATGAATTCGAATTGCTTAAAATAGTTTCGGAGGCTACCCGCGAAATGAGCGAAGGCGAATTGTTGCAAATTGAAAAAGCCCGGAAACTCGACATCAGCGAAGATATCTATTTCGAAATCATCAGAAAAAAAACGGCATCACTGATAGCTTCCTGTTGTGCTGCCGGCGCTGCCTCAGTGGGTTCTGATAAAGAGGTAACAGAAAAAATGAGGCTGTTTGGTGAAAAGGTCGGTATTGCTTTTCAGATCAAGGATGATTTATTTGATTACGACAATTCCAACAAAACCGGCAAGCCTAATGGAATAGATATCAAAGAACAAAAAATGACATTGCCTTTGATCTATTTATTGAATAACTCCAATTGGACCGACAAAAGAAAAATTATCAATGTTGTTAAAAATCACAACAACAATCCGGAAAAGGTAACTAAAGTAATTCATCAGGTGAATGAAAGTGGCGGAATTGAATATGCCCGGGAGAAAATGAAATCCTATCATTCCGAAGCGCTTCAAATCCTTTCAGAATTTCCTGATTCACCTTCCAAAACGGCCATGAAACAATTGGTGGATTTTACAATTGAGAGGAAGAAGTAAAGAATAGGTTTCCGCAGAAGGTTAGAATTCCCCTCCCTTCATTATCTCCTTTCTTTTTCTAAAACATTTTCAATTTGAAGGGTCAATTCAGGAATCTTATTGATAACAACATCCCAAACAATATTGTAATTAATACCCATGTAATCATGGATTAACCGGTCTCTCATCCCAGCCATATTCTTCCAATTAATTGAATTCCATTTCAACTTAAAATCTGCGGGAATTTGCTTGGATGCTTCGCCAATTATTTCAAGACTCCTGATCAGGGCTCTTTTCAGCGTTTCATTTGTAAGAAATTTGTTTTTATCAAATTCTTCTGTTATAACGGAATTTATATAATGACATTCCTGAAGAATATGTTTCAGATATTCAGTATATTCCTTAGGCATATTCAACTTTGTTTAGAATATGAGGACCAATAAACTGGCTCAAACCATTTTTAGTAACAACATCTACCTTTTTGTCTTTAAACATATTTTCTAATACCTCACAAAGGTTCATAAAATTATCGAAGGTTTCGTATGCTTCAGAAAAATTAACCAATATATCAATGTCACTTTTTTTGGTTTGATTATTCTGAACATAAGAACCAAATAAGCCAATTTGAGAAACACCGTATTTTTCAATTTGGTATTTGTTTTTCCTTAACATATTTAAAATATCTTCTTTATTAAGCATAATGAAGTCTTTTTACAAAGTTAATATTTTTTCAAATGTAAATTCTATTTGCATTTGAAATATGGTATTTCAAAATCATCGTTACAGCTTGTTGGTCAAATAATTTCTTATCTTCTTTGCAACTTGAATTTTTATAACAACTCCAACCTCACAGAATCCAGCTTAATGAAAATAAAAAGCAGAACAGTAAATCCCCAGAGAGAGGAACCACCATAGGAAATAAATGGTAGCGGAATACCAATAACAGGGAAAAGGCCTATGGTCATTCCGATATTTACAATAAAATGGAAGAAAATTATGGAAGCAACTCCATAACCATAAATCCGGCTGAATTTGGATCGTTGCCTTTCAGCCAAAAGAATTATCCTGGTCATTAAACCCACAAAAAGTATAATGATAACAAAACTTCCAATAAATCCCCATTCCTCACCAACAGTACAAAAGATAAAATCAGTACTCTGTTCAGGCACAAAATCAAATTTTGTTTGAGTTCCCTTTAAAAACCCTTTACCGAAGAACCCTCCTGAACCTATTGCAATTTTTGATTGATGAACATTATATCCGGCACCATGAATGTCAGTTTCTATTCCTAAAAGGACGTTGATCCTTTTTTTCTGATGAGGTTCAAGGATATTTTCAAATGCATAATCAACGCTGAATACATAAGCCGATACCAATAAAAACACCCCTACGATCCAATACCATTTCTTTCGAAGATTTTTAAACAAAATAAAAATAAGAACAGCATTCACAGCAAATAATCCGATTAACAGGAACTTGTTTAAAAGCAAAGCAAGTATGAATAAAATGGCCACTGAAACGCCGAGTAAAATCAGGTTACCGGATAAACCCTCGCGAAACAGAACAAGTATTAAGGCTGCAAAAACCAATGCCGAACCGGTGTCAGGTTGAAGCAAAACAAGTAATGCTGGAAAAATAATAATGGAAGCAGCAATCACCCGGGTAGAAAACTTATTACTCTTCAGGTCAATTTTACTTAAATACTTTGCAAGTGCGAGGCATGTAGCAAATTTAGCAAACTCAGATGGTTGCAATGAAAAGCTTCCAATCTGGAACCATGACCTTGAACCGGCTATTTCTTTCCCTATTAAAAGAACAGCGATCAGAAGAAGCATCACAACTAAATATAGCAAAATGGAAAATGCTGAATAAAACTTAGCATCAATTATCAGAATCACTAATACCAGTACTACAGAAGTTATAATCCACATCAACTGTTTTCCATAATTTTGACTCATATCAAGTATACTGCTGTGTTCCTCATTGTATATGGCAGCATAAATACTCACCCATCCTGCCAAAACCAAAAGAAGATACAGCAGGACAGTGATCCAGTCAAGATTTTGAAATATGCTTGCTCTTGTTCTCAATCTTTTGAAATTAAATTTCTGTTTAATATCCTTTCTTCAATGTACTTCCGTGATATGGTATCGTTTAAAAATTCTTCAATCATCAACGAAGCAATCGGCGCAGCCCAGGTTGAACCATAACCTGAATTCTCCACAATAACAGACATGGCAATTTTCGGATCTTCATAGGGTGCAAATGCTATAAACATGGAATGGTCATCACCGTGCGGATTTTGCACCGTTCCTGTTTTACCACATATCTTTACACCTTCCAGTTTAGCCCAGCGTGCTGTACCATGTGCGCCCTCAAATACATCCAGCATAGCCTCCTGAACCACATCGAAATGCCGCTCTTCAATGGTTGTTTTCTTTTTTGTATTGAAATCTTCAATAACATTATTTTCATTGCCAATGGCTTTCACAAGATGTGGCGGATAATAAAATCCTTTATTAGCTATAACAACAACCAGGTTTGCCAATTGTAAAGGGGTAACCAGGATTTCACCCTGCCCGATAGCGAGTGAGCGTATTGTTAGGGCAGTCCAATGATCTATTGTGTAAATTCTATCATAATAATCCGATGTCGGTATATTCCCACCCAGTTCAAATGGGATATCGGTATTGAATTTATTTCCAAATCCAATGCTGATTACATGATCCCGCCAGCTATTGAATGCATTGACCGTTCCATTATGCCTGGGGTTATTAATGATCGATCTGAAAACATTCCAGAAATAAGGATTGCATGACTGTTCAATGGCTTCCACCAGTTCAAGGGGTGAGATATGATTATGTGTACACCTGATGGGTCTCGTTGCAGGACCATTGCAGGAATAAGAGGTATACCTTCCAAGCACTCCTTCCTGCAAACCCACAAGGGCATTTACCATTTTAAAAGTAGATCCCGGCGGGTAATTTCCCATAATGGCCCTGTTGAGCAATGGCTTTAGACTATCATTATTAAGATTTGAAAAGTTTTTTCCACGGATCCGGCCTACCAGTAAATTCGGATCATAGGTGGGGCTTGTAATAAAAGCAAGTATTTCACCTGTTTTAGGATCAATGGCTACGATACTGCCAATTTTATTGACCATTAATTGTTCTCCATATGTCTGGAGATCTGCATCAATTGAAAGATAAAGATTTTTGCCGGATTCTGATGGTGTGTCGAATTTCCCTCCCCGATAGCTTCCCTGTTCACGATTATGGACATCAACCATGACAATATCACTTCCTTTCACACCCCGGAGTTGTTTCTCATAAAATTTTTCAATACCACTCTTACCTATATAATCGCCCATTTTATAATAAGGGTCTTTGTTAATATCGCTATTGTTAACTTCACCTATATAACCCAACAAATGGGCGGCTATTGGATAAGGATACATCCTAAGTGACCTTGACTGTACATAAAAACCGGGATATTTAAACAGCTTCTCTTCTATAAACCCATATTCCTCTTTGGTGATCTGCTTAAGGAAAGTTGAAGGCTTGTACCTTGAATAGTTTTTTGCCTTTTTCATCCGGGCTGTAAAAACTGAATCGGTGATATTAAGGAGTTGGCAAAACTCAGCAGTGTCTATTTCTTTAACCTGTCTGGGTATTACCATCAGGTCATAGGCAGCTTCATCATACACAAGCAAATCGCCATTACGGTCATAAATCAGTCCCCTGTTGGGATAGATCGTTTTTTTATGGAGCACATTATTTTCGGCTGATAAAATATAGCTTTGATCAAGAACCTGTAGATAAAATAGTCTAAACAGAAAAATTATCCCAACTACAATAAATATTGCGATAATGATGTATTTCCTGTCAGATAAATTCCTGTTCATTATTTACTAAAGCGGATTGTAAAGATTTAACGTATTTGAGCTAACAAAGTTAGAATAAAAAAAGCCATCTAATATTCAGATGGCCGGAACAAATCGTAATTCGTCCCGATAGCTATCGGGATCGTAAATCTCCCAAAGGGATGCCCGCCTGAACGTATTCGGGCAGGCCTTTGGCATAAACTCTTATATCAAAAGAGTCCTCCATTTTGATAAATCTCAAGCTGCACCTCAGAAAATTTCTCTCCATTTACTGATTTATCATTTTTCAGATTTGTGATTTCACCAGTTTCAAAATCCACACGGATATTATCACCGTCTTGCAAATTCAGTTCATCTAAGGACTTATAAGTTACAATTGGAAATGCTGCATTAATCGCATTCCTTTCATAAATCGCACCGAACGATTCAGCCAATACAGCCTGAACACCGAGAGACTTAAAACAATCCACTGCCTGCTGGCGGGAGCTACCGCTACCAAAGTTTTTCAACACTATAACAATATCACCCTGTTTTGCCTTTTTTGCAAAATCTTCATACCCTTCTAAGTTGTCAAAAGTATATTGCCCCATTTCATTGATATCGGTAATAGTCAAATACCTGTTATGGAAAATCATATCTGTATCAATATTATCTTCTTTTATGTACCACACCCTTCCCTCGACAACCGAAGGTTTTTTATCTGCTTGTGTCTCTATATTAATAGCTTTCTCCATTCTTTCTAACTTTTCTTCCATATCGAAAACAGCCGGTTCATCAGGAATATCATCATAGGTTGTAATGTAACCTGCCACAGCTGACGCAGCAACGGTAGCCGGCGATGCAAGGTAAACACTCCCTTTCCCCTGCTTTCCGGGAAAGTTCCTGTTACCGGTACTGATGGTTATCTCACCAGGTCCGTTTTGTCCTACTTGCCCTGCTGCACAACCTGCACATCCTGCGTTGGATACCATTGCTCCTGCATCTTTAAAAATCCTCATAAATCCATTATCAAGGCATTGATTCCAGATGTCATTTGTGGCAGGAACAATTTTCAAAACTACGCCGGGCGCCACTTTTTTCCCTTTCAAAACCTGCGCAACAGCTTGCATGTCTTCCATCCTCCCGTTCGTACAACTTCCCACAAAAGCCGAATCAATCTTTGTCTTTTTCGCTTCTAAAATATTTACAGTGTCGTGAGGTTTGCCGGGTAAAGATACCATCGGGACAAAACTGCTCAAATCAACATCAAAAACTTCAGCATACTCAGCATCCGCATCTGCTACAACAGGTTCTAATTGTCTGCCGGTAGCTGCCTCACAATAATCCATCACTTCTTTGTTAGGAGTAAAAAGTACAATTATAGTTCCCATTTCAGTTCCCATTGATGAAATGGTTATTCTTTCATCCAGGGTGAATTTATCAACTTCTTCACCATAGATCTCAACTGAGTAACCCAGCAGGGAGTTGGCTCCAAATCTGTTAAGAAGGTTCAGGACAATGTCTTTAGCTGTAATACCGTCAGGCCGCTTACCATTCAGGTTTATTTTTGCCGATTCCGGAACTTTAAACCAGACTTTCCCGGTATGAAACGCTGAGGCTATATCTTTATCGCCCATTCCCTGCCCAAATGACCCGATAGCGCCGAGGATATTAGCGTGTGAGTCGGTTGTAAGTGAGGTTGACCCCGGATATGAATAACCTTCCGAAATTAATGTGTGTGTACCAATACCATTATCAATATCGAAAATTTTAATACCGTGTTTCCGGGCAAATATCCTGATGATCTGCTGGTTCATGGCATATTTCTGGTCCGAACCGGTTGGGTTGGTATCGAAAGTGAACAATGTTTTATTTATATCATCAATAGTGAGGTTGTTTTTTTCAATATGCTTTACAACATTAGGGCCTCCGAAGTCGCGAGCTGCCCGTGCGTCTATTTCAATATCTACAATATCGCCGGGTTTTACCTTATCAAACTTTGAATGATTGGCAATAATATGTTCAATGATCGTCATGTTAATTTGTATTTAGATTAATTTTCAAAAATATATTTAATAATTGTACTATTTAAATTTCCAACGTGAATCATCAGATAATTCTTTCATTTTTTTAAAACCGGATCTCCATAAATAAAAAAGAAATGGAATAAAAATCAGCAAATACATCTGATGTTGCGACATTAATATGAAATCATAAATTCCATGTAACAAAATGGGCATCAATAAAGCTGTCACGAAGTTGATAGTCCTTCTTTTTTTAAAAAACTTCGCCAATGAAAAATAATATCCCATGGTAATCCCTAAGATAGCATGTACCGGTACAGCTGTTAAAGCTCTGGTATAGGCTACTTCATGACCATATTGAAATACGTACATGATGTTCTCAACCAGTGCAAATCCAAGGGAAACAAAAACTGCATATACTATGCCATCGTACTTTTCATCAAATTCTTTATGCCGCCAGATAATATAGTACAAGGCAGCAAATTTGAAAAACTCCTCTGTAAATGCTGCTACAACAAATGCATTGTATGCAGTTGCTTGCAATCCGGAAAAGTATACTATAAACTTACTCAACCAGGTTTCAACCAGTAAAATAGGAATGGTTGTTAAAGCACCAGCTAACAACACTTTCAGTAACAAACCAAGCGGTTCGCGCTCATATTTATCCCTGATGTAAACATAAACCAGGATAATAATTACCGGTGCCGATGCTAATAATATTAAATTCAAATTTGACTATTATTAATTTTTGCTTTTGCACGAATTTTCATATCACGCAAAGACGCTAAGTCGCAAAGATTATAATCCGTTTACTACTCTTTTAATTCCATTTTTAATTAGAGCTTCATTAAAGTTCACCAATAATCCAAGTTTTGTATTTGTAAGTCGAAGATAAGTTAATAATATCTTTGGAAATACAGGACTGATCGCCTCAACAGATTTTAGTTCTACAATTACTTTATTTTCAACGATTACATCTGCTCTGAATCCGATCTCCATTTTAATTTCCTTCCAAATCACCGGTATTGGTTTTTGCCTGGAAAATGACAATCCTTTTTTTTGTAATTCATAACATAATATCTCCTCATACACTGATTCCAATAAACCCGGACCCAATTCCGTGTGTATATGATAACAAATATCAACAACAATAGAGGCTATTTCATTTTCATGCATTTCATTTCAATTTTTCTTTGCGTCTCCGCGCCTTTGCGTGAAACTTTTTTTATCTCTCACAGAGAAGCTAAGACGCAAAAGGTTTAGATAGTTAATCGTTCTTTAAAAGGTAAAAATGTCATAAAATCAGCATGGTGAACCACATATGCTTCGGTAGTTCGTTTTACCATGTTGCCTTCTCCGGCATGGGTTGCGATGATATGACAAACCTCTGCCGGAACACCACATTCTTCTGCTAAAGACACACCACTGAAAGGGTGACGCAAATATTTGCCATATGTTCCCTGCACTGCTTTTCCATTTTCGTCCAATACATATTCCAGCAGTTTACCAACGTCGGCCAGAATTGCACCTGCAATTAAAACATCCATATTGCAGGTAAGTTCACCATGGTACATGTCGTTGATCTTTTGTCCTGCATCACGTGCAATGTGCACTACAGAGCTTTTATGATCCATGAAAGTCACTT
>JAUVJI010000025.1 GCA_030596605.1 Bacteroidales bacterium | reverse complement strand
TGGCAAGAGGATCGGCATTTTCAGGATCATCTATTTTTTCCAACCTTAAAATTTCAACTTTTTTATCAAGAAAATCGACAGCGATGTATGCATTATTTTGAAAAAATCTTGATTTCCTCATGTTCTTCATTGAAATCCGGCTGGCAGTTAGATTTGCCACACATCCATTGTCAAATTCAAGCCTGGCATTTGCAATATCAGGTGTATCGCTCACAACCGGAACCCCGCTGGCGCTGATTCTTTTAATATTGGATTTAACAACACTTAAAACAATATCAATATCATGAATCATTAAATCAAGAATTACCGGCACATCTGTTCCTCGGGGATTAAATTGAGCTAACCTGTGTGTTTCTATAAATAAAGGGTGCTTAAAGTAAGGTTGTGCAGCTGTGAAGGCGGGATTAAAACGTTCCACATGTCCGACCTGTACTTTGACTTCGGCTTCGCCTGCAAGAGAAATCAACTGCTTGGCTTCTTCCGGTGTATTAACAATTGGCTTTTCAATGAATACATGTTTAAATCCTTTGAGCGCTTTCGAAGCACAATCGAAATGGGAAATTGTTGGGGTAACAATATCCACAACATCTACATTATCAATAACACTTTGAATATCCTGGAATTTTGTAATGTTAAAGTTCTTTTCAACTTCTGTAGCAATTGCTTCATCTGGATCATAAAATCCTGCAAGATGATATTTATCCGATTCCTGGATACATTTTATATGAATTTTACCAAGATGGCCAGCTCCCAGTACACCTATTCTTAACATGATAAAAAAATTTAATTAAGTTTCAAATAATATGACAAAGATATGGGCTGATTTATTATTTTCGTAATAATTTTAGTACACTTATAAACGATTGCCGGTTAATTAATAATTTGGGCAAATTGTTACAAAACAGATTGTTACTCAATACGGTTAAAAAATACATGCAAATTTAGATGGTTCAAGACACATATAAACATAAAGGCTTAAGAAAACAATTGGTTGATCTCATCAGAAGTAAAGGCATACAGGATGAAGCTGTATTAGAAGCTATTGAAACTGTTCCGCGACATTTGTTTATGGATTCCTCTTTTCTTGCTTTTGCTTATGAAGATAAACCTTTCCCCATTGGTTCAGGGCAAACAATTTCACAGCCTTATACGGTAGCATTTCAAACTGAATTGCTTAAAGTAAAAAAAGGCGATAAAATTCTTGAAATCGGCACAGGTTCAGGCTACCAGGCATGTATTTTAATGGAAATGGGGGGACGTGTTTATACGATTGAGAGACAAAAAAATTTGTATTTAAAAACAAAGAATCTTTTACCGGAACTGGGTTATAAGCCAAAATTATTTAGTTATGGGGATGGCTATAAAGGAATGCCCAATGAGGCTCCCTTTGATAAAATACTTGTAACAGCAGGCGCTCCTACCCTACCGGATGATTTAATTGATCAGCTTAAGCCCGGTGGAATTATTGTAATCCCCGTTGGATCCGGTATCCAGAATATGAAAAGAATTATTAAAACCGATGAAATCAACTATATAGAAGAGGATCATGGTACTTTTCGATTTGTACCCTTATTAACTAAAAAAGCAAATAACTGAGCAACGCAACCTCACAATGATTACAATCATCTATTATTGATACTAATATTAAAATATCAACGTTCCACATTAGGAAAATTTGGCTTGGAAAAATATTTATTTACTTTTGCAGCCGATTTTGAATAAGTACATAATTATTAATTTAAAAATTAAATGATGAAAAAATTAAGTTATTTGTTAGGCTTGTTATTAGTAGCCGGTTTAATATTTACCTCTTGTAGTGATGAAGAGGATGATCCAATTGATGAAACCCCGACCATGAATTTTAAAGGAGGTGAATTTTCTCCCGGAGTTGATTATGTTGATGGTGATGTTACTTTATCAGCTAATTCGACATTTGTAGTAGGAATTACAGCTCAATCCAACTCAGGAAAAGATCTTATTAACCTGGAAGTTACAAGCAAGTTTGAGAATGATAACACGGTAATTTATGATTCAACATTCAGTGAAAATGCATTCGATGCAAACTTAGTGTTTCCAACGAGTGCCGGTTTAGGTGAAGAAGTTTGGATTTTTACAATTGAAGATAAAGACGGGAATAAAAAACAATTATCATTTATCGTAACCACTGAATTTGTTGGAGATTCCGTTAAAGTGAATCTAAATGTTACAATGGGATCATACAATGATGATGATTTCGGAAGTTTTTATGCCACTTCAACCGACATGGTTTATTTTAAGGATGATGCAGCAGTAAATCCGGGTATTATTGATTTCGCCTTTTTTAAAGGGAATTCAACATTGAATACGATTGCAGCTCCTGCAGCTCAAAATGTGATAACTGTATTTAATATCGGCAGCTGGTTTCCTTTGAATAACACAGAAATTGAGATTGCGAACATTTCTTCAGCTGAATTCGATGCCATTGGTGATACTTATTTTTTTCCTAATGTCCCAGGTGCAGTAAATGAAGTGAATGATATTGCAGTTGATGATGTATTAATGTTCGAAACAGTTGATGGTAAAACAGGATTTATCAGGGTTAATAGTTTCCCTGCTAAAGGTGATAAAATCAATATTGATATAAAAATGCAAAAATAATTAAGTATGAAAAAATTAAATTATTTAATGATCATTCTGTTTTTAACAGGATTTATATTTATGTCGTGTAGCACAGACGAAGATCCGGAAGAAATGAACCCACCCAGTATTTCGTTTCTGGGAGGCATACATCAAGGCACGGGAAAGGCATATGTTGATGGAGATATAACTTTAACCGTTGGGGAACAAATGGTTTTTGGGATTACAGCTAAATCTGAATCTAACAAAGACCTGAAAAACATCTATATTGAGCGGGTATATGAAGTAATCTCAACTGAAGTAATACTTGACTCGGCGTTTAGCAGCAGTAATTTCACTTACGAAAAAATTACAGCAGCAAATCCGAATGTTGGAATGGAGGACTTTAGTTGCACTGTCACAGATAAGAATAACAAAACTACAACCATTAGTTTCACCGTTACCACCGTTTTAGTAGATCCGGGTATAAATGTTTATACCGGAATTTCTCTCGGCTCATGGGATAGCCCCACCAATAGTTCTTTCGCTTCAATTACCGGTGAAACTTATAGTATTGCTGATGCCGGTATTGATTCAATACAATCTAAAATAGACTGGGTATATTTTGATGGTGCTTCTTGGGGACATACTTTAATGTCTCCAAGCGATACTATTGTAGAGACAGTATATCCTTCAATAGGAGACTGGGATGCCAACAACAGAAATCAAACCAGGTTTGCAAAAACCGATTATACTCCCGATGATTATAACTTTATTGAGAATGATAATCAATTGGTTGTAATGATAAATAATGCAAATCTCACTTTTGTTGATGACTTTTTCAGTGAATTGCAATCAAATCCAGGTGGATTTGCTGTAGGTGATATTATTGCATTTGAAACTCATATTGGTCTTTACGGATTTATTAAAGTTACTGCCGTTGATCCTGGCGCTAACAATGGCTTGAGTACTATTACTTACGACTTGAAGGTAGTAAAATAAGATAACTTAATTTATTTATAAAAAAGCCACAGTTGAACGCTGTGGCTTTTTTTTTGAATTTCTTTAATTAGAATTTATATCTGATACCAATCATACCTTGCCATCTTGAACTATAGAGTCCTGAATCATCCAGATACCAGGGTTCATCATCTGCTGGCCTGGTAAATGAAAATTCAGGAGTTGTACCATCTTCCTGAAAACCTTCGAAATCAATGAGTCCAATATTATTGTTCGAAACTGTATATCTTCTTCCCCAGTCTTTGTACAACAAATTTCCAAAATTGAATATATCAAACGTAAGCTGAAGTGTATGTTTGTATGTACCAGTCTTATAAAATATATCCTGGGCGATCTTTAAGTCAAAAATATTTGTCCAGGGTAAACGAGACGCATTTCTGGTAGCATATTCACCTCTGTGTTCTGATAAATACTTATCCTGTTGAATGAAAGCATCAAGTTCAATCCACTGATCTTCAGGCGTCAAACCATCATTATTCTCTACAAGAATAATGTCTGATTGGTTTTCTGGGATATATATTAACTGAGGGCCCTTGTAAGCTTCATTGGTGAAATTGCCTCTATAATCATCATAAATGTATGAAAACGGTCTGCCGGTTTGTCCATTATAGTATAAGGCAACACTGGTAGCCAAATGATTTGCATATTCAATTCTATAAGAAACCAGGCTTACAATTCGATGACCGAGATCAAAGTCGGAAATAGCAAGCTGTGCTTCATTACGAGGGACAGGGCTACTTACAAGGTAATTCCATTGTGAGGAGTTTTGTGAGCTGGTGCCATCAAAAACAGATTCTGCTTTTCCATAAGTATATGCTAAACTTGCAAACAATCCAAAATCAAACTGTTTACGCAACTGAGTTGTAATATTGTAAGTGTAGCCTTCATTTGTATTATCACCCAGCATGATCTGGCCATATTCATCTTCGATACCATTTTTATAAGTATTATAGAGTGGCCTGTTATCAGGTGTTCCTGTTGCACTATCCCAGGGTGGTTTGATATTGACATCTTTCCATAACACATTATTTATAGTTTTTGTATAAATAAATTCAACTGTAGCAATAACATCACCCGGCAACTTATAATCAACAGCTATGTTAGATCTCCAAACTTGGGGAAATTTAAAATCTTCAGCATAAAGGTCAATCTGACTTCCCGAAGGTGCATCATCTCCTCCAACAGGCTGATTCTCCCAGTCAGGGTTGAAAGGTGCACCATAATCTTTATAATCCCCTATCATCATTCCATTATTGGTATAAGATCCTGCCGGCCATACAAATGGAATCCTGGAAGTAAATATGCCTGTTCCTCCACGAAGCTGGAAGGATGCATCGCCGGATATATCCCAGTTGAAACCTACTCTGGGCGACCATAAAAGTTGAGATTTTGGCATAGAACCGGATTTCGCACCTTTCAAATCATAATACTGCTCAAGTTTGGCAATCGTCGTATCATTAAATCCGGGCCTTTCAACAGGATCATCCATAAACATCGGAATATCTAATCTTAATCCACCGGTAATCTTAAGGTTGGAAGTAGCCTGAAATTCATCCTGTACATAGAATCCAAATTGAAAAGCATTAAAATCTGCCGCAGCTGCAGATCCATCACCTCTCACATCATCAACCAGTGAATATCCAATTCGATAATATGATGAAGGATCACCTTGCATAAATCCGCTTACACTATCAAATGCATAATCACCGTATGCCCTTCTCATAAAAAGATTATATATGTTATAAAACTCATTATGTGTACCTACAGTAATCGCATGTCTTCCTTTATAAATTTGAAAATTATCAGTTAGTGTAAATATTTTCTGATTAAGCTGGTTACCGGTAGAGTATATTTCACCTCCAAGATGTATAGTTCCACTTCCATCATCAATTGTTATTCCGGGGAATTTATCTCCCATTACATTCCTGTCATCATTAACTGCTGTTAACCCGATTTTCAGGTTATTTGAGTATTGTGATCCGAAAATGCTCTTAAGTTCAATGGCAGCAGTATGTGTTGTTGAGGGGAACTGAACACCGGAATTATAAAAATAAATATCATCTTTATTTGTTTGAATTGGCCCAATTGATTCACCAAAAACATACTGGTATCGTACCATTAACTTATGGTTTCTATTAATATTATAATCCAAGCGTGCTAAAATCTTCCTGCCATTTAATTCGCGGGTATTGTTTAAGAATCCACCTGGATCATATCCATATTCATTTCTGAGTAATTCGGCTAAATCGTTCAATTCAGCTTCTGTTGAAGCTCCTGTATAATCAGCAAAGTCAAAAGGTTGAGGTGTCTCATCTTTTTGAAATTCTGCATTAACGAAAAAGAACAACTTATCCTTAATGATGGGACCTCCAAGGGTCAAACCATATGTCGTGGCTGTAAAATCGGGTAGTTTTTCACGTTCTTCATTTTCAACATCACCAGGAGTTGAACCGGCAAAAGTTGGATCACGATATTTAAAATAAGCGGATCCATGGAATTCATTTGTACCTCTTTTTGTAACGGCATTAATACCACCGCCTGCAAATCCACTCATTCTTACATCGTAGGGAGCAATTACAACCTGAATCTGATCTATAGCTTCATAACTAATGGCAGATATTCCGGTTTGGCCTCCATTCATCCCATTTGCGGCAAGTCCGAAAACATCATTATTTATTGTACCGTCAATCATAACAGAGTTATACCTGTTATTGCTACCTGCAATAGAAATACCATTACCAACTATATTAGCCTGGGGAGTAAGTTTGGTAAAATCATTCAGGTCGCCTGAAATAGAAGGAATTGCATTAATCCTCTCCCTGTCAATAACTGTTTCTGCCCCGGTACGGTTTCCATCAAACATATCATTTTTAGTTGCGATGATTTCTACTCCGGTCAATTCGGTTGCCGTCTCACTCAATTCTATATTAATCTTTAAGGTTTGACCAAGAGTAAGGTAAATTTGGTTTTTTACAAATGCCTCAAAACCAACAAAAGATACTGTAAGTTTATAAGGTCCGCCAGGATTCATATTGGGTAAATAATAAAACCCGCTTACATCCGAGACCGTAGCATACTCCGAATTAGTTTGTGTTTCAACAGCGATTATAGTTGCACCTGTCAATGCTTCGCCATTAACATCTGTGACTTTTCCATTTATTCCTGATGTAGTCACCTGTGCAAAAGCCATCTGTGCAACAAGCACAAATGCTGTTAACGTTAGTAAATTAAGTAAAATCTTCCTCATAAAATTTGTTTTTAGGGATTAATATTAAATTTTTAAATTTGCTAACAATTTTAGGCAAAATTAGCTTTTCCAATATAAAAAGTTTTTAACATTTTATTGAAAAATTGAAACAAGTGAGTTTGTGCTGAAAATTTTTTTTCATCAAAAACAGTTGCAAATATAGAATTGACTTTTAATTCGCTGTAGTTTGAAATGTTAATTTATTCTTAAGTTTTATGTTATTTAGATTGCCTGTAAATTGTGTTACAATCACCAGGGCAATAAATACCAAAATGCAATTCTTATAAAAATTTAATGATTTTAATAATACTCGAATAAATTACAAGATTCTCTTGATCAGTCTTAAATTATGGGTGTATTTTTTAAAATCAATATTGTAAATTCCCTGGTGATCAATAGCATCAATTCGAACTTTGCCTGATGCATGAATGATTTTTTGATCCCCTAATAAAATTCCCACATGGATTATTTCGCCTTCGGGATTATCGAAAAATAGAAGATCACCGGGAAGTGATTCATCAAATAAACCAATGGTTTCACCTTGTGTTGCCTGCTGGCTTGCATCACGCAATAGCTCTACCCCATTGACCTTAAAAATGATTTGTGTAAAACCTGAGCAATCAATTCCGAAAGGTGACTTCCCTCCCCACAAATAAGGAGCATTCAGAAAAAGCATGGCATCTTCAAGAATGGCAGAGGATGTAATCCTGGATACTGGGGCTGAAACCTGTCCGCTATATTGAAATGTACGATCCATGATTTTGAATTCACCATTGTTTAAATCATATAGCAAACTTCCAAAAAGTACAGGCATCACCAGGTTTTGGTCTTTAACACTTATTACTTCAACCAGGTCAGTTGTAAAAACTGGATTTATTTTACTAAGCCTGTTGAATTCCAATTCATCAATAACTACAATCTGCTTTTCATCTACCCAGCCTTCATAATTATCGTAAACAATTCTTATATTCAACCAGTTGTTTTGCTCCTGATTAATTATTACCAATTCACCAAACTGAACCTGGGATACCATTTCAGCCATATCAGATGGCTCTGTTCTTAAAGGGATGACACTTAACAAGCAAATTCCAAACTTCATTTTATTAGGATTAATGTAAAAAGCACTCTAAAAGTAAATGCAAAGGTTAAACAAATTTTCGCCGGGGAAACAATAAAGTTTGTAAAGTAAACGTACATAAAACCATGAATCACTATATTTGCGCAAAATTTTCAAGGATGGGATTCAAATCTTCCGGTTTAATTATTAATAGCGTTTTCTTTTTGGTATTGATTGCCATTTTTATCAGCGCCTGCCAAAAGGATGAAGATATAGGAACCGAACAATCATATAAACTGCATTTTTCAACAGATACTATCATTTTCGATACGGTATTCACTACCATCGGAACAACAACTCGTACTTTAAAGGTTTATAACAGGAACGATAAAAAAGTAAATATTTCAAAGATCTACCTTGCAGAAGGGAATAATTCACAATACCGGATCAATGTTGACGGATCACCAACAATCTCAGTAAATAATATTGAATTGGCAGCAAACGACAGCATGTTTATTTTTGTTAAAGTTAATGTAGATCCAACAAATGAACTATCTCCATTGATAATTTCTGATTCCATTCTGTTTGAAACCAATGGTAATTTACAGGATGTAAACCTGGTTGCATGGGGACAGGACGCTGATTACTTTGTTGGAAATAAACATATCGAAGGATTAAGCTATCCATATACAATAGTAGCACGAGAAAATACAGATACCGCTTGGATAGATGATAAGCCAAAAGTTATTTACGGCTGGGCTGTTGTAGATTCCGCAGCCAGTTTAACCATTGGCCCAGGTTGTAATATTCACTTTCACCAAAATTCAGGACTGTGGGTTTACCGTGG
The DNA here is from genome assembly GCA_030596605.1 of Bacteroidales bacterium. Classification (GTDB taxonomy): domain Bacteria; phylum Bacteroidota; class Bacteroidia; order Bacteroidales; family JAADJA01; genus JAADJA01. The sequence continues at coordinate 30,852 of JAUVJI010000025.1, read as the reverse complement.
TGGCAGCATTCATGTGAATGGTGAAAAAGACAGTGTGGTTACATTTCAAGGCGACAGACTGGAACTGGAATACAGGGACCAACCAGGACAATGGGACAGGATTTGGATCAACGAAGGAAGTGTAAATAATGAGTTTAATTATGCAGTAATTAAAAACGGATTTATTGGTATTCAGGCTGAAACAACAGTTGAAGGTATGGGAAATGCACTAATCTTAAATAATACTAAAATTGAAAATATGACCTTGTGGGGATTGTTCACAGTTGCATATGGAGTATTTTCTACAAATAGTGTATTCGCCAATTGTGCTGAAAGAACCCTTTTTATTTCAGTAGGTGGTTATTATGATTTCAGGCATTGCACTTTTGCCAATTACTGGAATAATACCATCAGGCAGGAACCGTCATTTGTTTTAAGCAATAACCTTCTTGTTTATGGTGCCGATGGAAGTCAGACCCTTTTAATTGGAAAACTTGAAAACGCATATTTCGGGAATTGTATTATCTATGGAAATAATAGTGAAGAGATTTTTTATTCAAATGAAGAGGATGTAGAATTTAATTATCAATTCGACCATTGTATATTGAAAACCGAATTGGATATAACTGATCCGCAATATTATATCGATTGTGAGAAAAATGAAGATCCCCTATTTGTGGATTATTCGGTAAATAATTATAGGATAGACACCTTATCACCTGCTATTGATTTTGGTAGTTTGGATGTTATTAATTCTCCACAATTAAATAATGACCTTGATGGAAACAGCAGGATTGCAGATGATGGTCCTGATCCAGGTGCTTATGAGTTTATTCCCCAGGTAAATTAATCCAGGAAAGACTTAATTTATTTTACTTGTAATTCTTCTTTGCTTTTACTTCTGATATCATAAATTTTTCTCAATCCATATCCAACACCCAACGATACCAGAATCAGCAAGCCCCCTCCTATTGAGGCGCCACCGCCAACAGGGGTATTACCACCACCAGGTCCACCACCGCCATTGGGATGAGGAGGCATTTGAGCCATAATTCCACCTACCGTTAAGAAGCAAAAGATTAAAAAACTTAGAATTGATTTCTTCATTTGTAAAATATTTGATCCAGGTATTATTTCCAATATACTATCTCCACAAAAGAGGACTGAATAAACAATTGTGCCAACTTATTTCAGGCTGACAACATTTTGTTTTTCAACAATCTAACTTTTATAAAAGTTGTATACGATGGTTTTGATTATCCGGTTTCGTAATACTTTTATTAAAACCGTAGATAATGAATCGGTACTACAAATAATTGCAATTAGTAGGTAAACTTCAAATTTACTTTATAACGTCAAAATAGAACACTGATAACGCTGATTCTGCAGATATACGCTGATAATTGAATGGGAATTTACCGTACACCCGTTAATTCAATATTTTTAATTTGGCATACTTCAATAAAAGCTGCTTTTGCCCGACATTCTTGAAAAATACAGCTGCTTTTTTATTTGAACCATTTCCTTCTACATTGATTACTTTCCCTTTTCCAAAGCGGGCATGCTCAACCTCCACCCCCGGAAAAATCTTTTCTATCACATCGCTATCGTATTCAATACTACCTGTTGAAACACTGAAGTTTGATTTATTAATTTTTTTAAGATTCCTTTTTGTAATACCCGGGGCAGCTTTCAAACTACCTGAATCTTTATTTACAGTTTTCACTCTTTGTCTTTGGGGAAACTCAAGGTACTTTCTATCAATTTCATCAATGAACCTGCTGGGTTCACATATTGTCAAATTTCCCCATCTATACCGGTTTTCAGCAAAGGAGATCGTAACTTTTTTTTCAGCCCTTGTCAGCGCAACATAAAATAATCTCCGCTCCTCTTCCAGGTCCGCCCGTGAACCCAATGACTGAATAGATGGAAAAAGATTTTCTTCCATTCCAACAATGAATACATATGGAAACTCCAGGCCTTTTGCTGCATGCACCGTCATTAATGAAACCTTATCCGTTGAATCCTTATCCTGTACATCAGCATCTGTGATCAGTGCAACATCCTGCATAAACTCATCCAGTGTCCTGATGGAAGCTTCTTCCTGGTTTTTTTCATCCTCTTCCGAAATATTCTTTTCCCTTTCTTTTTCAGAAAATTCTTTGATTGCATTCAACAATTCTTCGATGTTTTCGTACCGGCTTATACCTTCCGGTGTTTTATCTTCAAAAAGATCCTTTGTAATTCCAGAAGAAGTTGCGATCAGTTTTGCCAGTTCAAATGCATTTTTAGTTTTAACCTGGACAGTAAAACTCCTGATCATAGTGACAAAAGCAGCTATTCTGTTTAAAGTACCTGAATTGAGGTTTAATGCATACTTATTGGGATTTTCTATAATTTCCCATTGTGAAGTTCCAGACTGATCTGCTGCAACAATTATTTTTTCCTGTGTTGTTTTTCCAATACCCCTCGCCGGATAATTGATGATCCGCCGCAAAGCTTCTTCATCTTTTGTATTGATACATAACCTGAAATAGGCCAATAGATCTTTAACTTCTTTCCGCTTATAAAATGACAGACCTCCATAAATCCTGTAAGGAATATTCAATCGCCTTAAAGCTTCTTCCATGGCTCTTGACTGAGCATTGGTTCGATATAAAATAGCAAAGGCATCATTTTGTAACTGATTGTTCATCTTGGTCTCAAAGATGGAATTGGCCACCAGTGTTCCCTCTTCATTATCAGAAGTGGCTTTTACCAGTTGGATTAAATTCCCCTCTTCATTTTCAGTCCAGATCTCTTTAAAAATCTGATCCTTATTATTTACAATTATTGTGTTGGCTGCTTTGACAATAGTTTTTGTAGAGCGGTAATTTTGCTCCAGCTTAAATTCCTGTGCATCAGGATAGTCATGTTTAAAGTTTAGGATATTTTGAATATTAGCGCCACGGAAAGCATAAATACTCTGTGCATCATCACCAACTACACAGATGTTCTCATTATTAGCTGCCAACTGTTTCAGGATCATGTACTGTGCGCGATTGGTATCCTGATATTCATCCACAAGTATAAACTCAAACTTCCTTTGATATTTCAATAATACATCCGTGAATTTATCCAGCAAAAAGTAGGTATTTAAAAGCAAGTCATCAAAATCCATTGCTGAAGCACGGTAGCACCTGTTATGATAAATCTTATAAATCTCTCCCAGATTAGGCTTCCCTGCCATCTTATCCTGCAAAAGGATCTCTTCGTTATTATTGTAAGCTGTTGCATTTATTAGCGCGGATTTAGCACTTGAGATACGGTTTAAAACATATCCGGTGGCATAAACCTTATCGTCTAAATTCAGCTCTTTGACAATAGATTTTATCAACCTCTTTGAATCATCGGTATCGTAAATTGAGAAATGAGATGGGTATCCTATTCGAGAAGCTTCGGAACGCAATACCCTCGCAAAAATGGAGTGAAAAGTACCCATCCATACATTTTTGGCATCAGCATTCCCAACCAGTTTAACAATTCGAGCTTTCATCTCCCTGGCAGCTTTGTTGGTAAATGTAAGCGCCAATACATTAAAAGGATCAATTCCCTGGTTGAGCAAATGAGCAACACGGTAAGTCAATACACGGGTTTTACCTGACCCGGCTCCGGCAACCACCATTACCGGCCCATCAACTGCTTCAACAGCCTGCCTTTGCTTATCATTTAACTGATTTAATATATCTGCCACTCCTGTTCAATTTGGGCGTAAAAATAACTATAAATGGAATCTTGAACCTATGTAAAATAGGGAGGTTTGAAAAAGTTATTCACAGAAAAACCAGGGCAGAATAACCACCCTCAAAGAAGGTGGATTTCTAAATTATATGAAAATATGTAAAAACGATTATAACTTGTAATCAAGATTTTCCGATTGAAATTCCAATCCAACCGTATCTTTAACAATGACCCTGACATGGGTTGGATGCCATTCATTCTTTGCCAATAAGTCTTTATAGGGAGTAAGGTCAACTTCGCAGCCAATTTCGTCACCAATCTTCATGATCCTCGGAAACTTACAATGCGCTTTCGCCGATGTTATCTGGTATAATTTAAAATGCGTATAGTGACTAAACTTAACATATGGAGCAACCAGTTTTAATCGCTTTTTACCAATATTCTTTACAGCCACTTTTATTACTGAATCTGTCTTATCGCTGTCCGGTTTAAAATTACAGGTAACTTCAAGTCTTTTAGCCGGTTTATAAAAAATGGCAATTAAAACTACAACAAGTAATACTAATCCGATTAGAGATGCACCAATTACTAATCCTGATATATTATCCATGGTGGTTAATTTTTATTAGTTGCGCAATATATAAAAATTTTGCTTTCCGTGCTATAATATTTGGCTAAATATTATTTTGATGTGCTAGCTTCAATTTATCACTCTTTTTATACCACTTTTAAGTATTGTAGTTTGGAAATTAAAAAGCAATCCAAGTTTATATTTACCCAATCTTAAATAAGTCAGGACTTGTGCAGTATGAACATCATTAAATACCTCAACAGTTTTGATTTCTATTACCACCTTTTCTTCGACTAATAAATCAATTCTATAACCATGATCAAGCTTCACTTCTTTATATACAATTGGCATAGGCTTTTCTTTTTGTACCTGTAAGCCAGCCAGCTTTAGCTCATAATACAAACATTCTTGATAAGCAGATTCTAATAATCCTGTCCCTAATTGTTTGTGTACTTCAATAGCACAACCAATAATCTTTTTTGATAATTCATTTTCAATCATAATATCTAATTTTTCTTTGTGAAACTTTGCGTCTTCTCCGTGGCTCTCTGTGTAATAGCTATGTCACAAAGGTACACAAAGAAGCCACAGAGTTGCTCAAAGAGATTACAAATTTAGATTCAGCTAAACAACCCCCAGCACATCAAAATAATATTTAGCCTAATATTTTACCAACACCGCTGTTAACATCCTTTCTAATTATTAAACTAAAGAAAACCATTCACAATAATAAACAACGTCAGAAATTTAAACTGTATTGTTCAACTTGCTTTACCCATTCGTCTGACCACTGCCTGTGCGCTTGCCTTATGCGCAGTGGTCAGACGAATGCTCATAAATATCATTGCAATTTTATTTTACCGTTGCCCCTTTTATCAGCATGTCCAATTATGGCAGCATATTGCAATCCCGCTTTTTTTAAATCAGTCAAAAGGGCTGTTTCATATTTTTCCGGAATTACAATCAACAAACCCCCGGAGGTTTGTGCATCGCAATAGATAAACTTTTCAGCATTGGAGATCCCTGCATCCCATTCCATTATATCTGACACAAATTCCAGGTTATTGACTGTTCCACCAGGCACAATATTGTTGGCAGCTAAATCTTTTACTCCGTCAATCAATGGAATATTTGATGCGATAAGATTAATATCAACATGACTTGAAGCAGTCATTTCTTTCAAATGCCCAAGCAAACCAAATCCGGTAACATCAGTGCAGGCATTTACCTGGTATTTTAACATTAACTCTGCAGCTTTTGCATTCAGCTCACTCATTATCCTGATAACTTCTTGTTTTGTCGATTCATCTGCAATTCCACGCTTGATTGCAGTGGAAATTATGCCGGTCCCAATTGGTTTTGTTAAAATAATGGCATCGCCGGGTTGGGCATTGGAATTGGTTATAATTTTTTCGGGATGTATAATTCCAGTCACAGCCATCCCGTATTTGGGTTCGGTATCTTCAACGGTGTGACCTCCCAGAATACTGACACCTGCTTCCATGGCTTTATCCTGTGCGCCTTTTAGAATAGATTTTAACACTTCAACAGGCAACCTGTTATCGGGAAATCCGACAATATTTAAAGCAAACAGCGGTTTTCCTCCCATGGCATATACATCACTCAAAGCATTAGCAGCAGCAATGGCACCAAAATGATATGGATCATCCACAATGGGTGTAAAGAAATCGACTGTTTGAATAATGGCCGTATTTTCATCAATCCGGTATACGGCTGCATCATCGGAAGTACCTAAAGAAACAAGTACATTGGGGTCGACAGGCAGTGGGAAATCACTCAACACTTTTTCGAGATATTGCGGCCTGATTTTACAGGCACATCCAAGCCCATGGGTAAATTGCGTTAATTTTATTTCCCCTGTTGCAATTGGTATTTCAGGTCCCTTACCCAGTGGAGTATGTAATCTGTTTACCACGTCAACAATATGCCCAACCGCTTTTTCTATTTCCTCCTTGGTAGAATATTTCCCGGTAGAAAACCGGATGGTTCCCATTGCAAATTCTTCGGACAATTTCATAGCTTCCAGCACCGAAGATATTTCAATATTATCGGTATGACAGGCTGCACCTGCTGAAGCCGCTACCTCAGTAAGTTCTGAAAGTAAGGTATTGGCTTCTATTCGTGGAAAACTGAGGCTCAGAGTATTTGGCAACCGTTTTTCAGGATGGCCGTTCAATTTCACTTCCGGTAAATTATTTTTGATCCCTTCATAAAGAATTTCACGCATGGTTTTCATATGCAAGCCATTCTTTTGCAAATCCCTGTTGGCAATTTCACATGCTTTTCCCAGCCCACTAATTTCGAGTACATTTTCTGTCCCTGCCCGCATGTTCATTTCATGGTCTGCTCCGTGGATCAATTTGTGAATCTTAACTCCGCGTCTAATATATATTGCACCTATCCCCTTGGGGGCATATAATTTATGTCCTGCTACAGAAAGCATATCCACACCAAGTTTTTCAGCATCAACTTCAATTTTTCCCAGCGACTGAGCTGCATCGGTATGAAAAAGGATATTATTTCTACGGGCGATTTTACTAATTTCCTCTATTGGTTGAATTGTGCCAACTTCATTATTTGCATGCATTATAGTAATGAGAATGGTTTTTGATGTAATGGCCTTTTCCAATTCGGAAGCATCTACCATTCCATATTCATCAACGGATAGATAAGTAATTGTGAAACCGTTTTTGGCTAAATACCGACACACCTCTATTACTGCCGGGTGCTCCACGCTTGAAGTAATAATGTGATTTCCCTTGTGTTTATTAGCCAAAGCTGCACCTTTTATGGCAAAATTATTCGACTCAGTACCTCCACTGGTAAAAACAATTTCATCGGGCTGGCAATTGATTAGCCCGGCTACTTGTTTGCGGGCCAGCATTACTGCCTTTTTTGTGGTAACACCATATTCATGGGTACTTGAGGGATTTCCAAATAGTTCTCCCAGATAAGGTTTCATTACTTCAGCTACCTCATGATCAACAGGTGTGGTGGCATTATAATCAAGATAGATGGGTTTCATTATCTAATTTCTAATTGGTTAACTTTTTTTGTTTCTGATAAAATTCAAGCACATTTTGTGCAACAATTTCCAGGTCTTCACTTTCAACAACTAATTTGAACACTTTGTTTTCATCTCTATATGACAATCCCTTGAGATACGCTTTATCATAATAAATTAGAAGCAGGTCGGCAACTGTGTCAAAATCCTTTCGATGCAATGCTTCAATAGCGAGCTTTGCATTTTGTCTGCCCAGTTTTTTAGTGATCCGGTGAATAGCATTTTCCAATTGTTGCGGATCAAATGCAGCATACTCCTCAACCAGTCTTTTCACCCGGAAGGATTTAGGGACATCAAGAAACACAACAACAGAATTCCTGATTTGCCGGTAGAAGACATCTGGTATACCGACCGTACCTATTCCCCTGCTCTCATCTTCAATCCACACTGTCTTGGTTATATCAAGCTTATTAAGGGCTTTAAACAAATTATTTTCAAACTGCTCATTGGTGGGTTGCCTTTCCTGACCAAGGTCACCAAAAGCAGAACCTTTATGATGCGCAATTTTCTCCAGGTCAATGATCTGCTCACCCATTCCTTCCAGTCGATCTAAAATCTCTGACTTCCCACTTCCGGTATTTCCACCCAGAACAACCAAAATAATACCCTCGCCAAGTTTTTGCCTGATATATGTACGATATGCTTTGTACCCACCTTCAAGGATTGAAACATTAAAATCGGCTGTTTTCAGTAACCACGCCATTCCGGCGCTTCGCATCCCTCCTCTCCAGCAATGAATAAGCACTTTCCTTTCCGGAGCCAATTTACTCGCTTGCTTTACATACTGCGACATTTTTAGTCCAACAAAATCTAATCCTGCAAGTATAGCCGATTGCCTTCCTGATTGCTTATACAATGTCCCGACTTTTTTCCTCTCATTGTCATCAAACAAGGGTAAATTAAGGGCGCCAGGAATATGTCCCTCTGAAAACTCCAAAGGTGACCTGACATCAATTACCGGAATATTTTCAGATAATGAAAGAAATTCTTCAGGTCCTATATATTGCATAACAAATTGGTACGAATCATGTAGCAAAATTAGCATTTTAATCATTGAGTTATACTTTGAATATTTATACATTTGCGGGCTAATTTTTACTTTGGAATGAGGTTGATTTTAATTTTGGCTGTTTTCTTTTTATTCACAGGATTGTCCGGGCAAACAATTAAAGTGGTTGATAATTCCAATTTACAGCCCATTGAGAATGTTGCTATTTTTAACCTCGAACATACTAAAACAGCATTAACCAATGAAAAAGGCAAGGCAGGATTACCTAGCTTTAATGAGAACGACACCTTATTTTTTCAGCATGCATCTTACCAGGATTTCATTTTGCCTTTCAGTGCAGTTAAAAAGATGGGATTTGAGATAAACCTTACGAAAAGCACTGTCAACCTTAGTGAGTTTGTTGTTTCAGCAAGTAAATGGGAACAAAAGCGGGAAGAGGTTCCAAACAAAATAACATCCATTAAAGTAAAGGAAGTGGAATTTCTAAACCCACAAACTACTGCAGATTTGTTGGGTACTTCCAATGAGGTATTCATTCAGAAAAGTCAGTTAGGAGGCGGGAGTCCAATGATCAGGGGATTTTCAGCTAATTCGATACTTTTGGTGGTAGATGGTGTAAGAATGAATAACGCCATTTACAGAAGCGGTAACCTGCAAAATATAATTACCATCGATCCGAATATTATTGAAGATGCCGAAGTAATTTTCGGGCCGGGTTCGATCATCTATGGAAGTGATGCCCTTGGCGGTGTGATGGATTTTCATACAAAGGAAATCAGGCTCAGTCATGAAGATAAGCCGACTATAAAAACAAATGCAATGCTACGCTATGCTACTGCAAACAAAGAAAAAACTGCTCATGTGGATTTTAATTACGGTAGAAAAAAATGGGGATCACTTACCTCTTTTTCTTTCAGCGATTTTGATGACCTGAAAATGGGCTCAGTTGGTAATGATGATTATCAACGATTTGATTATGTTGGAAGATTGGAAAATACTGATAAGATGAACAGGAATTCAGATCCTGATATTCAAAAGTTTTCCGGATATAACCAACTCAATGTGTTGCAAAAATTCAAATATAATCCATCATCTTCAGTTGGCCTGACATATGCCTTTCATTTTTCCATATCGTCTGATATTCCACGATATGACCGGCTTATACAATATGCAAATGATTCTACCCTAAAATATGGAGAATGGTATTATGGCCCCCAGCAATGGATGATGCACAATTTGCAAATAAATCTTGAAAATAAAAATAAGGTGTATGACGATGCAAGGATCACTATTGCATACCAGGATGTGGAAGAGAGCCGACACGACAGGAAATTTGATAATGCAAATTTAAGATCGCGAACTGAAAATGTAGATGTTGTTAATTTGAATTTCGACTTGGATAAAAAATTGTCTGATAAAAACACCCTTTTTTATGGGATTGAAGGTGTTTATAATTATGTAAAATCAACTGCACAGTCCAAAAATATACTTACCAATAAAGTTAGCCCTGAATCAACACGTTATCCTGACGGCGGTAGTAATTATATGACCGCAGCTATTTATACGAATTTAAAATCAAATCTCTCGAAAAAGATAACATTGCAGGCAGGAATCCGCTATAGCCAGGTACATGCTGTTTCAAAATTTGAAGATACAACCTTTTATAAATTTCCTTACGATAAAATAGAGTTGAATACAGGCGCTTTAAATGGGAGCCTGGGATTGGTTTACCGGCCATCGGGATCATGGCAGATCAACACCAATTTATCATCCGGTTTCAGGGCACCCAATGTGGATGATCTTGCCAAAGTATTTGACTCTGAGCCGGGCAATGTGGTTGTTCCCAACGACAACCTGAATCCGGAATATGCTTATAATGCTGACCTGGGCCTGATGAAAAAATTTGATTCAAAAATCAGATTTGATATTACCTTTTTCGGTACCTATATAGATAATTTAATGGTTCGGAGAGATTATACATTTAATGGTGAGGATTCTATCATGTATGATGATGAGATGAGTAAAGTACAGGCTTTGGTTAATGCCGGCAGTGGCTGGTTGTTTGGTGGCAGCTTCAATTTTTCAGCTGATATAACCGAGCATATTGGATTTCGAACCAACCTCACCTATATGAAGGGAGAAGATGATCAGAACGATCCGATCAGACATGTTTCCCCAATTTTTGGAAGCACATCTGTTAGCTATTCAGCGTCTAAGTTTAAAGTCGATTTTTATGCCAATTATAACGGGCAAATCAGCTTTGAAAATTTATCATCCACCGAAAGGGATAAGCCCCATATGTATGCTGAAGATGACAATGGCAATCCTTATTCACCGGCCTGGTATACATTTAACCTTAAAGGATATTACCAGATCAACAAAATGCTTCAAATTAATCTTGGTATTGAAAATATCCTCGATCACCGGTATCGTCCCTACTCATCAGGAATAGTAGCACCAGGACGAAATTTTATTATCGCACTCAGGGCAAGTTTATAGACATAGAAGCATCTCATATGTTTTGAAAAATATTGCGAAACATTGCGAATTACTTAGCGCCCATTGCGGTTAAAAAAGAATAAACCGCAAAGTTTTGCAAAGTAAAGCGCAGAGTCACACAGAGAGAATATTTAAAAAAATTCATCTGATAGGCATATTGAGGTAAAATCGGTATTATTTAAATATATGTGCTCTTGCCTGCAATAGGGATTAGCCGGTACAACGGCAGGCAGGTTAATAATTTTAAACTCTAGGCATTTATTAATAACCAAGTCTTTTGTAATTTTAGCAACAATTTTTTATTAAAATCAAATATAATGATGATAAAACCATTACATGGGAAAGTTATGCAGGCGAAAAAGGTTATTTATCCGGCGACCTGAACCTGGATTCTGAAGCAAACAATATTGATAAAGATGATTACTGGTTGCCCAATATCGGAAAAAGCACAGGAATACCGGATTAGTGTCTGCAATTTATATTCAACATTTAGTATAACTAAAATTCATTTTCAAGTTGTTCAATAATATCAATCAATGAAGTTTCAAACTCTAAAAGGCCAGCTTCCTTATAAATTCATAATTACAGCATTAATTATTTGTGGAGCAATTTTTACGATTGAAAATATCAATGGACGATTTTGGCTCAACGATTTTAAAGTTTACTATCTCGCTGCTAAGGCATTGTTAAATGGAGATCCGATCTATGGTGTTTCATTTGGGCTTAAAAGTGGATTGTATAAATACTCTCCCTACAGTTTATTTCTGTTTTTACCCTATACAATATTTTCATATAAAATTGCAAGCATTTTACATTTTCTGATTATAACTTTTTCTGCCATTGCATCACTAATTGTCATAAAAAAACTAATAACTGATTATATATTTATTTCTCAAAAGGTAAAAGAAAACCTGTTATTGGTAATCGTCTTTATTTGCGCCATCAATCATATCACACGCGAATTGCACCTGGGAAATATCAATATCATCATATTACTTTTAACAACCCTGGCTGTTTTGTTAATGCTTAAAGACCGACAAATATTTGCCGGTATTCTGTTTGGTATCGTAATGGTGACCAAACCTTATTTTTTAATCCTGATTCTTCCACTTCTGGCTTATAAAAAAAGAGATACCGTTATAAGTCTCATCCTTTCTATATTGTTTTTTATTTTACTACCTGCTCTATTTTTTGGTGTTACAGAAAACATTGCCATCCATAAGGAATGGTTCAGAGAACTGATGGCTCATAGCAGCGCCCTGGAAAGCTTTCAGACTTTCGGCTCGTTGATCCGGCGTTATATTTATCATGACATACCTGAAAACTTTCACTTTTATGCAATCGCTGTGGTTTCCCTTTTGTACATCCTTTATTTCCGGATAAAAAATCGGCAAGTTACTAACGATAACAATTCCAGTTCCCAGAAGCGAAAAATCAATTTGATCGTTGACTGCTTTTTGCTGATTGCTATAATACCAAACTTAATAATTACTGATGACCAGCATTTTCTGCTATCTATTCCGATTATTGCAATCCTGCTTTGGTATGTTTACCTGAAAAAGAATTATTTTCTTATTGGAGGATTTGTTTTATTAATGATCTGTTATGGAGGGGATTCACCGGATATACTTGGTAGTCAATTGTCGAGGCAGGTTGAAAATATGGGAATCTTAGGAATAAGTAACCTAATAATGATTGCTGCTGTTATATTTTTGACTCTGAGAAAGGAGATACCCTTAAACATTTTGGATAAGAAATGAACCAAATCAGTTTTTTGTCTTGTCTAAATAATCCTTGATAATCCCAGCCCATATTCTATATCCATTTTCAGAAAGGTGAATATTATCTTGTCCCAAATTATTCTTTAGATTATGATTTGCAATCAAACTCATGTTAATATTCAGAAAACCAATCATTTCTTCAGAAGCAAGTTGCGCAAGTAAAATATTTAAGGAATCTACTTCAGCATTATATTTCGGATCATTATACCGGTGGAAAAGAGACTGGACAATTGGAGTGATGTTTTGGGATTTTATTTCATCTATTATGGTCTCAATATTTTTTATGGTCAATTCTCTTGAATAACACCTGCTATTAATATCATTACCGCCACATTGGATAAAAAATATTTCAGCATCATTGTTATCAAGACTGCCTTTCAATCTATCTTTAAGCTGCTCAGAAGTAAAACTGCCATATCCCAGTCTCAAGACATCAAAGCGGTTCAGCAACAAACACCAATCACCTCTTGCAATATGTGAATCACCAAACATGATTACAGTTGCATTGTTTTTGTATTTGATGATTTTTTGAATAATCCCTTCCCTATGATTGGCAGCATAAATAAGAAACATTAATATTAACAAGAAATTTACTGCTACAGAAAAATATAGAAATTTTCTTCTAACCATGATATATTAATTTTCTCTTTTCGTAGAATCATAAACTAAGTAAAAATTCCATTGTATCCACACCATCAGCATACTCCCATAGCTCAGGCTTTTGAGCTTTACCGAAAGGAATTACTTCATCTATTTCTTTTGCATGACTGACTATACACTGAATTTGCTCCCCTTCCCCGATCAAACGTTTTTTCAAAACATTCATATCATCATACTCTTCAAAATACAATACAGAAGGAGGGGAAGCATAAGCTAAATCCTGTTTCACCAGTAAAAATCCGTTGTCAAAATGTTTGGTCTTATTGATCAGGTAAATTGATTTATAGTAATCGTAATTGTTCGTATATTTATGATGATCAATAATAGAATTATAGGCCGTAAGGGTTTCAAATAATCTATCAAATTTATATCCTTTTGGAACAAACACTTTCGAAACACTGCGGCAACCCATACCAAAATATAGGAATAAGTCTTTACCAAATTCCGTTAACTTATCCAATGTCTCATCTCCGGTAAATACTGCCACACCATTTCGGTTTTTCCTGATAATATAAGGGTATTTGCCAAAGTAATACTCAAAATATCGTGATGTATTATTGCTACCCGTAGCTATTATCGCATCAAACCCTTTCAATTTGTCTTCTGTAAATTTAATACTATCATCAAATTCAGGTTCAATTTCAAGAAGCAATTCAGCAATAACCGGTAGCAATTTTTTATCATCCGATGAAAGTTTTCCCAGAAACTTATGGTCTGAAATCAAAACGCATAAAAAATCATGAAATCCAACCATTGGTATATTTCCGGCCATGACCACTCCTACCCTTTTTCTCTCTTCGATCTCACCCAGATCATAATTGCTCAACCATTTTCTAATTTTTTCCTCTTCAAGGCTGAGACCGATGCTATAAATTGCATTTTTTACATTTTCTTCTGTAAACCAGGGATTATGAATGTGACTCTCTTGAATCAGGTTATATAGCTTTTTCGAAGTTTTATCTGTTGGTTCAAATGAATTTCCGACAATAGATCTCAAAATCCTTCCTAACTCAGCAAAAGCAGTAATCTTCTTTTCTAATGACAACATATCTTTAAAATTTTATAGCCTAGTATATAACTCCAAACTTCGAACTTCAAACTTCAAACTTCGAACTTCGAACTTCGAACTTTTCTTTAAACTCTTTCCAAATTACATTCCCTGCAAAAATAATATTCTCTTTTGTTATTGTTTTAACAAGAATATTTTACTTTTGCTTCACTTCGAAATAAGTGGTACTAATAGTTAATTTTTAAGGAAATGAAAAAACATAATTTTTACGCCGGTCCATCTATATTACCGGAATACACTATTGAAAACACGGCCAAAGCAATAAAAGACTTTGCCGGAACAGGACTCTCAATTCTTGAAATCTCGCACAGAAGCAAGCAATTTGTTGCAGTAATGGATGAAGCTGTTTCACTTTTCAAGGAACTTCTAAAAATACCTGAAGGGTATTCGGTACTTTTTGTTGGTGGAGGCGCCAGTACACAATTTGCAATGATCCCCTTCAATATTATGAAGAAAAAATCGGCCTACCTTAATACGGGAGCCTGGGCAAAAAAAGCGATCAAAGAAGCTAAAGTATTTGGTGAAGTGGATGTGGTAGCATCATCTGAAGACAAAAATTTCAATTACATACCAAAGGGCTATACCATTCCTGCTGATGCTGATTATTTCCATATTACAACCAACAACACAATTTACGGAACTGAGATCAGGGAAGATTTAGACTGCCCGGTGCCATTGGTTGCTGATATGTCGTCCGATATTTTCAGCCGGCCTGTTGATGTGTCCAAATATGCGATCATCTACGGTGGAGCGCAAAAAAACCTTGCGCCTGCTGGAGTTACTTTTGTTATTGTTAAAAATGATATTCTCGGTAAAATGGACAGGGTTATTCCCACAATGCTCAACTATCAAACGCATATTGAAAAAGAATCGATGTTCAATACTCCTCCATGCTTACCTGTGTTTTCTGCTTTACAGACCTTACAATGGTTGAAAAACAATGGAGGAATTGCAGCAATGGAGCAAAAGAATATTGAAAAAGCTGATCTACTCTACAATGAGATAGACAGAAATAAACTCTTTGTCGGTACTGTTGCAAAAGAAGACCGTTCGCTCATGAATATATGTTTTGTGATGAATGAAGAGTATAAAGATCTGGAAGTAGGATTCTTCGAGTTTGCAACTGCAAAAGGAATGGTTGGGATAAAAGGCCACCGTTCAGTGGGAGGTTTTAGGGCTTCAACTTATAATGCATTACCAAAAGAAAGTGTAGAAGTATTGGTTACAGCTATGCAGGAGTTTGAATCTATGAAAGGGTAAGAAGTAGTTTAGGGTTCTGAGTTTAGGGTTCTGAGTTCTGAGTTTGGAGCCTGGCGTACGGTAAAGCAGGTATGGAATAAATAAATTATAAAACAATACAAAATAATAAAAACATGACTAAAATTCTCGTAGCAACTGAAAAACCATTTGCCCCGGCAGCTGTAGATGGTATACGAAAAGTATGCGAAGAAGCCGGTTATGAACTGGTTTTACTCGAAAAGTATACTGATCAGGCTGACCTCATCAAAGCAGTTGAGGATGTTGATGCAATGATAATCAGGAGTGATAAGGCAACAAAAGAAGTTATTGATGCAGGACAAAACTTAAAAATCATTGTCAGGGCGGGAGCCGGTTATGACAATATTGACTTACAGGCGGCAACAGCTAAAAATGTGGTAGCAATGAATACGCCCGGCCAAAACTCAAATGCAGTAGCTGAACTTGCATTGGGAATGATGGTTTACCTGGCAAGAAACCAGTATAATGGTACTGCCGGAAGAGAACTAAAAGGGAAAAAACTGGGGATTCATGCATTTGGCCATGTTGGACAGTTAGTTGGAGAGATAGCCAAAGGATTTGGAATGGAAGTCTACGCTTTCGATCCTTTTATTGCAAAAGAAAAGATAGAGAAATTTGGTGTAAAAGCTGTTGATACTGTTGAAGAACTATATTCTACCTGTCAGTATGTTTCTCTGAATATTCCTTCAAATGAGAAAACCAAAAAATCAATTAATTTCGGTTTACTATCGTTGATGCCCGAAGGTGCAACACTTGTAAATACTGCACGAAAGGAAGTTATTGATGAGGATGGTTTACTGGCAATATACAATGAAAGAAACGATTTTAAATACATTTCAGATATCGCCCCCGATTGCAAATCAGAAATAGAAAGCAAATATGAAGGACGGTATTTTTTCACTCCTAAAAAAATGGGAGCCCAAACAGCTGAAGCCAATATCAATGCCGGTATTGCAGCTGCCAGGCAAATCGTCAATTTTCTTGAAAAAGGAGATATCACTTTCAAGGTTAACTAAATAATCGGTTATTGGAATTTTGTTCATAGATAACATAACTATTTCATTGTTTTCTATGAACTTAGGATCGTTGACTTTGGAAAACACTAATAGAGGTTATTAATACTAAAACTTTGATTTTTCATGGAGAACCAATCTACTAAAAATGTTACTTTTTTCAGGTTCGAAGACCTAAGGGTTTATCACCGTGCACTGGAATATATCGACTGGGTATATAGTTCCACGGGGTTATTTCCGGATGAACATGCAAAAGATTTGATCAGCAAATTTAATTCATCGGCTCAGACTATCGCATTCTATCTTGCAGAAGGATCAGCCAGGAATAAGAGTCAATTTATCTATTACCTTAAAATGGCAAAAAGCAGTGTAAGGGAATGTGTTGTATTGACTTCAATATTTGAAAAGCAGGGCATAATGACAGACACCCAGGTTGAAGATTCCAGAAACTTTTTAATGGAATTGACTAAAATGATTGGCGCTCTTATTGGCTCTTTGCAAAGATCGAACAACAGGAATAGAGAAAGAGATAATGGCGGTAATGGCGGCAGTGCTAATAATGAATTTGTTCTTGACGAATCAATAGATATAAAGAAATATTAATCAATAATCATAACTAAAAAACTATGGCTGTACTAAAAGCATTCAAAGGTGTCAGGCCACCGGCAGAACTGGCGAAGCAAGTAGCTTCAAGGCCTTATGACGTACTAAATTCAGAAGAAGCAAGAATAGAAGCAAAAGGTAATGAATATTCTTTGCTGCATATTATAAAACCTGAAATTGATCTTGATCCAAACATGGATGTTCATGCTGAACCTGTTTATGCAAAAGCAAAGGAAAATTTTGATAAGTTTCAAAAAGAAGGTTGGCTTGTACAGGATGAGGATGAGTACCTTTATATATACGGACAAACCATGTGGGGGAAAACTCAATATGGATTAGTGGGTTGTGCTGCAGTAGATGATTATTTGAATGATATCATTAAGAAGCACGAATTGACCAGGCCAGACAAGGAAGAGGACAGGATGAAGCACGTCAGGATCAATAATGCAAACCTGGAGCCTGTATTTTTCTCGTATCCTGCTGTGAAAGAAATTGATAATATCGTAAAATCATTCATTTTAAATAATGCTCCTGAGTATGATTTTGTAGCTGATGATAGCATCGGACATCATTTTTGGGTGATAAAGGATCAATCTATAATTAAAAAACTTACCGGCTTGTTTGCTGATATACCGGCTACTTACGTTGCTGATGGACATCACAGGACTGCAGCGGCAGCCTTGGTAGGTAAGGAGAAAAGGGAGAATAACCCTAACCACACAGGTAATGAAGAGTACAATTTCTTTCTTACAGTGCATTTCCCTGATGATCAGCTGACAATCATTGATTATAACAGGGTCGTGAAAGATTTGAATGGCATGGAACCGGATGAATTAATTGAAAAATTGAACAATTCGTTTACAATCGAGGAAAAAGGAAATGAGATATACAAGCCTGACAATCTACACAATTTCAGTATGTATCTCGAAGGAAAATGGTACTCTCTGACAGCCAAGGAAGGCACGTATGACGATAAAGACCCCATCGGGGTATTGGATGTTACCATTTTATCAAAACATGTTCTTGAACCACTTTTAAATATTAAAGACCTGCGAACATCCAAACGCATTGATTTTGTTGGTGGTATCCGTGGCCTGGAAGAATTACAAAAAAGAGTTGATAACGACGAAATGAAGGTTGCCTTTGCACTTTATCCGGTTTCTATGAAACAATTAATTGATATTGCAGACAGCGGCAACATCATGCCACCCAAAACTACCTGGTTCGAACCTAAATTAAGAAGCGGGTTGGTGGTACATAAACTTGATTAAAAATTATATTGAAATATTATCAGAGGGAACCAATAGGTTCCCTTTTTTGTTTCATTGTTCTTTACTAAATCTTACTCAATATTCATACAATATTTTCAGCCTGATTCTAAAAACTATTCTTTATTTTTTACAAGTTTTATGCGACAAAACTTGAAGTGTTTTATTTCAATTTTTGAGAAAATAAGTTTACTCTATTTTACATATGTAATTAATATATTCTGAAATCAGATATTTATACAATGAAATTCACAATCCCTTCCTTATTGCCTTACCTTATTAAGCACACATGAGTTGTTTACATTTTTAACCCCATTATATCAATTTATTAAAACGATTACCATTTTTACATTTCTACACAATTAATAATTTATTAAATTAATCACTTCTTATAATATTGTTTTTCTGTCTTTTAAAGTTTTTAAATAAAGCTATACTTCAATCAATCCTTAATAATCCGATTTTCTGCCAACATTACATTCATAATTATAGTATCATGCTGTTTATCAATCTTTTTGTATATTTTCAACTAATCATATTCAATATTGATTACAATTATTAAATAATTTACATTTGTAATATTAATTGAAATTTATCGTTCTATAGTTGTTTCCAAATGTAAATTATAAATTGTGAAATGATGATAGTTTTTTATTTTTGTAAACAGACAACAATGCTTCAATTTTTAGCAAATTAAATTCAAAAATCATGATCGAACGTATTCAATTAATCCTGAAAACAAAGAACCTCTCCCCTTCTCAGTTCGCTGATGAAATTAAAGTTCAACGGTCAAGTATTTCACACATTTTATCAGGCCGTAATAAACCGAGTTTGGATTTTGTCACCAAAATTCTTTCGACCTATCCGGAGATCAATTCTGATTGGTTGATGTTCGGAAAAAATAAAATGATGAAAGAAATAGAATCCGAAAAGAAAACTACCTCGGTTGAAAATATAGAAACCAGACAGAAAGAAAAAATCACGAAAAGAGAAGAAGCAAAACCGGTTACCGCTCCTACCCTTCCCTTATTTGATTCACAGGATGAAGTAAATCAGAGAGAAATTGAAAAAATTGCAATCTTCTATAAGGATGGAACTTTTAAGGAATATACTCCCAAATAATAATCCTGTTGTTTACAATCGTCTGACCACTGTCACCACCCGTGCCAGGCGCTAAGTGGTCGGACGAATATTTGCAAAACCTAATACCTTTCCACTTTAGAGAAAAAGAAATCCCCTTCTATATTGGCATTTTCATCACTGTCAGAACCGTGCACGGCATTCATCCCGAGATTGGTACCATATAATGCTCTTATTGTACCGGCATCTGCTTTGGCCGGATCGGTTGCTCCTATAAAATCACGGTAAGCCTGAACTGCATTTTCTTTTTCAAGAATGGCTGCTACAATGGGCCCTGAAGACATGAACTCTGTCAATTCGCCATAGAAGGGGCGTTCTTTATGAACCTCATAAAATTTTTCAGCTTGCTCAAGACTTAACTTTGTGTATTTCATTGCGACTATTTTAAAACCGCCTTCAGCTATCTTAGCCAGTATGGGGCCGATGAAACCCTTTTGTACCGCCATCGGTTTTATCATTGTTAATGTTATCTTTCCTGTCATTTTTTTATTGCTTTGTTTTAATTAATTATTCAGTTTATCTAAATGTTAATGTTTTTATTATTATACATAAATGTATGGAATGTTGAAATAATGCGTTATTGGAAAAAATAGTTGCTTTGGTTATCAACAACAACATTTTTCCATTATTCCATCTTTCCAGCATCATTAACACCTTTAATACACTTTATGTAAGTTATTAAAGACTACTTTGGAATTAATGCGTATTGAAAACCGGCAAAATTAAAGATATTTTATAAATTTGCACCTTAATTTTCAAATCATTACTTTTCTTGAATACATTTAATTTTTCTGAAGTAAAGGAATTACTTTCAACTAAAAAAAGGATACTTCTTACATCCCATACCAATCCTGATGGTGATGCTTTGGGTTCTATGCTTGCAATGTATCATTTTTTGATCCAAAAAGGTCATGATGTCAATATGGTGGTGCCAACTCCATATCCTGATTTCCTGGCATGGATGCCCGGTCAGGAAAAAATCCTGATATATAAAGAAAACAAAGAAAAATGCGATCCATTATTTAATGATGCTGAAATCCTGTTTTCCCTTGACTATAATGCACCTGCGAGGTTAGGGATTACTACCCAAGCTTTTAAAAATGCCAATGTGATAAAAATAATGATTGATCATCACATTCAGCCAGATTTAAATTCCTACAATTTTGTTTTGTCAACGGTTGATACATCTTCCACATCTGAGTTGGTTTTTGAATTTATGGATAAGATTAATCCTGATTTAATTAATAAAACCATTGCGGAGTGCTTATATGTTGGAATAATGACTGATACAGGATCGTTCAGTTATGCCTGTAATTATGAAAAGACTTTCCGTATTGTAGCAGAACTTTATAAATTGGGAATTGATGGAGTTGCAATAAACCGTTTGGTATATAGTACAAATACAGAAAACAGACTTCGATTGCTTGGTTACGCATTGAGTGATAAATTACGCGTTCTGCATAAATATTCAACTGCTTATATTTCACTTACAAAAGATGAGCTTGTAAAATTCAATTTTAATGATGGTGACACGGAAGGTTTGGTTAATTATGCGCTTTCAATTAAAGGAATAAAATTTGCCGTTCTGTTTACTGAAAAAACAAATAAAATCAGGTTGTCGCTAAGGTCAGTTGGCGAATTTTCTGTTAATAAATTTGCAAGGGACCATTACAAAGGAGGAGGCCATAAAAATGCTGCCGGTGGGGATTCATATTTATCAATGGAAAAAACATTAAAGAAATTTGAACGTTTATTGTCAGAATACAGCAAAGAATTAGCAAATAATTGATATTATCTTTCAATGTGGAACAGCCTGAAATTAATAAGTTTATTTTTTCTTTTATTCAGTATAATTACTTCCTGCAATCAAAAAACAGAACCAAAAAAACATACCCTGAATCCTTCGGATGTAGAAGAATCACTATTAATTTTAAATAAAAAACTGGTAAAGTCGGAAGATGAACAAATAGAAGATTTCCTGAACAGGTATGGATGGAAAATGAAAGAAACAGGTACCGGATTAAAATATATGGTATATGAACAAGGATCCGGTGAAAAAGCTGAAAAAGGTAAAATTGCTAAAATATACTTTACTGTTAGTTTACTTACCGGAGAAGTCTGTTATACCTCTGAAACCGATGGAACCAAAGAGTTTTTGATTGGGCAGGGAGGAGTTGAAAGCGGACTTGAAGAAGGAATTTTATTATTAAAAAAGGGCGACCGTGCAAAATTTATTATACCTTCGCACCTTGCTTTTGGACTGGTGGGCGATCTGGATAAAATACCGGCCAAGGCAACCCTGGTTTATGACCTGAAACTATTAAATTTAAAATAAAAACTTTAAAAAATGAAAATGTCAACAATTACAAAAGGATTATTCTTTTCGATTACAGCAATGTTTTTGTTTGTATCCTGCAGCCAAATGCCTGGCGCTAAAAAAGAAGTCAAACTCGATACTGAATTGGACAGCGTAAGTTACGCCATTGGAATCGACATTGCTAATAACCTAAAAAAGAGTGGTTTTGATGAAATCAATTCAGATGCCGTCGCGAAAGGATTTGAAGATATTTTTGCTGATGTTGATCCCTTGATGGATGCTGCTATGGCCAATAAGTATGTGATGGATTATTTCAACAAAGCAAAAGAAAGGAAAGGCGTAAATAATCTCAAAGAGGCTGAGGAATTCTTAAAAGAGAATACCGGCAAAGAAGGCGTACAAACAACTGAAAGCGGACTTCAATATACAG
Source organism: Bacteroidales bacterium (assembly GCA_030596605.1). Lineage (GTDB taxonomy): Bacteria > Bacteroidota > Bacteroidia > Bacteroidales > JAADJA01 > JAADJA01. The sequence continues at coordinate 8,430 of JAUVJI010000025.1, read as the reverse complement.
TCATTGTGGAAGGAAGCGGTGAAATACCTGCCGAGACCGATATGGTAAAGGTAAATTATAAAGGAACATTGATTGACGGAAGAGAATTTGATGCCACCACAGAAGGCAATCCTGCTCAGTTCAGGGTAAATGGCGTTATTAAAGGTTGGACAGAAGCGCTCAAGCTGATGCCTGTGGGTTCAAAATGGGAACTTTACATCCATCCTGACCTGGCGTATGGGGCTAATCCAAGGCCCGGTGGAATAATTGAAGCCAATCACATGCTTATCTTTGAAATTGAATTAATTGAAATAGTAAAAAAATAAACGCACTTTAATTTCAATGAATTTACACGAATACCAGGGAAAACTATTGTTGAAAAACTTTGGTGTTTCTGTACCGGAAGGTATTGTAGCTTTTTCTCCTGAAGAAGCCCTTGATGCTGCTAAAAAACTTCAGCAATTAACAGGGACTGATAAATGGGCCGTAAAAGCTCAAATACATGCCGGAGGCCGTGGAAAGGGCGGTGGTGTAAAAATTGCGAAAACTATTGAGGATGTTCAGGAGTTTACCGACCAAATTATAGGAATGCAGTTGGTTACACCACAAACCGGTGCGGAAGGCAAGTTGGTTCGAAAAGTTCTGATTGAACAGAATGTCTATTATCCTGGTGAGTCGGAGACCCAGGAATTTTACCTGTCGATATTGCTCAACAGGCAATCAGGCAAAAATATGATCATGTACTCTCCGCGAGGAGGTATGAATATAGAACAAGTAGCCGAAGAAACCCCTGAAGATATTTTTACCGAAGAGATAGATCCGGGAATAGGGATTATGCCATTTCAGGCAAGAAGGGTTGCCTTTAACCTTGGTTTAAGCGGAAATGCCTATAAAGCAATGGTAACCTTTGTTATGGCGATTTATAAAGCATACACCGGTACTGATGCATCGCTTTTTGAGATCAACCCGGTAATTAAAGCAGCCGACAACAAGATTTTTGCTGCCGATGCAAAGGTAGTGATCGATAATAATTCCCTGTTCCGTCATCAGGATATCATCGAATTCCGAGATTTTGATGAAGAAGATCCTATAGAAGTGGAAGCCAGCAGGTACAACCTCAGTTACGTTAAACTGAACGGTAATGTGGGTTGTATGGTCAATGGCGCCGGGCTTGCCATGGCAACAATGGACATTATTAAACTCTCAGGTGGTGATCCGGCTAACTTTTTAGATGTTGGCGGCGCTGCCGATTCAAAAAGGGTGGAAGAAGCTTTCAGGATCATTCTTAAAGATCCCAAGGTAAAAGCCATTCTTGTAAATATTTTCGGAGGAATTGTAAGATGTGATAGCGTTGCTACCGGTGTTGTTGAAGCCTGTAACAGGATTGGGGAAATTAATATACCGATCATTGTCAGGTTGCAAGGCACCAATTCGGAAGAAGGGAAAAAGATCATTGACGAATCGGGATTGAAAGTACATTCAGCAATACTTTTGCGTGAGGCTGCTGATCTGGTTTCGGAAGTGCTAAAATAAACACCGATTGAAATATTAAAAAAGTCCTGTAATAATATTATTGCAGGACTTTTTTTTATGATACAATAATATTCAATGATTGTGGATGAATTATAACGTGTAGCTTCTTCCCAAGTTTCATAGCTTCCCCATCAATATTGACCCATCTTTTTTTCTTTGTTTCAACGGTAAGTTCAGAAGCCTTCAGAATTTCAATATATTTCGATTTGTCAATCTTTCTCCAATACAACAAACTTGCAAGTAGTGGAATTTCGATGATCGGAGGTTTTTTCATGATAATCACTTCTAACAATCCATCATCTATACGCGCACTTGGAGCAATGGTAGTATTGTATCCAAATTGATCGGAATTGGCAAAGGTCAGGAAAAGCGCTCTTGTTTTTATTATCTGGTTATTAACTCTAATGGTATATCTTTTTGGTTTATAATCAGGATATTCTTCCGTAACTATCCTTAAATATGTCAGGAAGCCCCGGCGCTCACTTTTAGCAAACCTACTTGCGACAAATCCATCAAACCCAATACCTGCGATGCTTACAAATAGTATATCATTGATAGACCCGGTATCAATCTTAATTATTTTCCCACGGTTTATTACATCTATTGCTTTTCTATAATTAACCGGGATTTTCAGATGATGAGCCAAACCATTACCCGATCCGGCAGGAATTATTCCCAGGGTTGATTTGGATCCGACCAATCCCTTGGCAATTTCATTTACCGAACCATCCCCTCCAACTGCTATAATAAATTCGGTTCCTTGTGCAACATGGTCACGACAAATTTCAGTTGCATGACCAGGCTCTTTGGTGTACATTATAGAAAAATCAAATTTTGATTGATCAATATTGTTTTCAATCTGGCCTACGATATTGTCCTTTTTAAATACACCCGAAATCGGGTTCACAATAAAAACAATCTTCTTTTTCATATACTCAACTATTCCTTTACTGTAAGTTCGTTATGTATCATACGATTATTATATTGCTGCACAATGGCCCGGGATAATTTGCCCATTTCAGTGGTAATAGAATCCTCTTGATGAATTAAATTCACACTTAATAAACTATCTATTTTATAATTGAATAAAGAAATATCTTTTTCACCATCAAACTCAAAAGCATAATCACCTTGTATCATTTGATATACGCCTGACAAATATGAAATTGCAAAACGATCCGAAATTGAATCAAATACACTCTGGCCAAAAGCAACATAATCTTTGTCATAGTTAAGATAATCAAGTAAGCTTGGCAAAATATCAGTTTGTTGAACAGTAAGATCACTCAACTTTTCCCAATCTTCATTATGGTGATAAAAAACAACCGGAATAGCATAATCCCCAACCGAAGTTTTATAAAATGGATATTTCCCGCCATAGGTATGATCGGCAGTTATTACAAATAATGTATTATTGAACCAATCAAATTTTTTGATCGAATTAAAAAACATCCTGAGAGAATAATCTGTATAACCAATGCTCTCGTGAATTTTCAAAGTTCCTTTTGGAAATCGATCTTTATGCTTATCAGGTATTGTATACGGATGGTGTGATGATAACGTAAAAATACAAGCCATAAATGGTTCCTCTGTTACATCTAACATATTGGCAGTGTATTGTAAATATTCTTCATCAAAAATTCCCCACTTTCCATCGAAATCTTCATCATTATCATATTCATATCTTCCGTAATATTTATCAAAACCGGCAATTTTGGTGTACGATTCAAAACTCATGGTACCGTTTGTACCTCCGTGATAAAAAGCCGATGTGTAGCCTTTGGATTTAAGCATTCCGGGAAGTGAGTTAATTTCATTTCCTGCATATGGGGAAATTAAATAAGGGCTGTTCATCAGCGATGGAATACCTGATATAATAGCCGGTATGCCCTCAATTGATTTTTGTCCGTTTGCAAAACCTCTGAAAGTAAGGCTTTGTTTCATCAATGAATCAAGAAACGGAGTATATCCCTGGTATTTTCCATTTTGTAGCGTTGGATTTAAATACCTACTGTGTTCAGATGTAAAACTCTCCAGAACCAGTATTACAATATTTTGATCATTAAAATCTTCTGGAATACCCCTACTATGCTGAACAGGGCTAAAAACCATGTCAAGTTCTTCTTTATTCCTAAAATAGCTCTTCTCTGTGATCCCTGATTCATCCTTTGTTTTAATAATCGTAAAGGGCGTATTTAATATTATTGGAAAGTACCTTGGTTTTGTATGTTGCCCGGCATCAACAATATGGATTGGCTTATACTGGAGTCCACCCCTGCCAAGGATAACTACTAATATGGCGATCACAACAAACTTCAGGGAATCAAAAAAATAGTGCTTTAATTTATATTGCTTACGTCTACTATAATCAACTTTAATGCGCTGGCATGTCCAAACCAGGACCAAAATAAAGAAAACATACAACAAAAAAGGAAACCAAAAATCACGTATAAAAACAGGGATAAGTGAAATTATTTCATTGCTGTTTCCATCAACATAATCGAATATATCGAAGGTCGTTCTTTTTAAAGTAAATCGAAAATAAATAATATCAATAAAATTGACCATTAAAGCTAATGCATTCAATATATAAAAAAGCACATTATTTATCAACTGGTATGTCCTGTTGTACTTTACACCAAATGGTATAGCATTTAAAACGATAAAAGGGAGATTAACAATTAGAAGAGTAAATAAATCAAAGCGTAAGCCGGCAAAAATGATGAATAACAAATGGTCTGCAGAAATTCCAGAAAAAAGTGAAACATTAAAGAAATAGATCAGCATCCTGGAAACAGCTAAAAGAAACAATACAATTAAAAGCTTCAGAGCTAATGCTGTATATGTGTTTCCAGTGTACCAGGTTTTGTTTCGCATATAAAAAATAAGGCTTTACACAGGTTTATTTACAGTATATAACCTCAACAGTCCGTGTTGCTGTGGCAATGTTTCCAGCATTATCTTTAACTGAATATTTTACCTCGTAAAGGCCAATAGCTTCAATATCAACATTAGAGGTTGTGTTGATTTTGTGTGTGATATCCCCATCTTCATTATCTATGGCAGTAGCTCCCATGTCTTGATAATCCAGTCCAAAACAACTATATACAGGGTTATTACCAATTATAGTAATTTCAGGCGCTGTATTATCTTTATTACAAGAATAAATAAATATTATTGTACCAGCTATGATCAGTAAAAAAAATATCCTAAATACTTTTTTGCTCATTATTTCAATTTTTTGGCAAAGCTACTTATTTCAGGATATAATTTCAATAATTTATAATCAATAAAAATTATTGTCAGTTTTTATAAAAAACAGATTCATATTATAAATCAGTACTTTATATCCAAAAGTATTGATTAACAAAAACCAGAAATATTCTTGTTGTGATGTTGAATTATTATAATTTTGACGATCTTAATTTTTAATTTGTTTATCATGAATGTATCAGCTCAAAATATTGCATTTGCAGGGAATAAGGGTGACCGTGTAAGATCCGATTGCTTTGTAAATCTTGAATTAGCAAAAGAAGGAGGACTTCAGATTTTGCTTCATAGCAAGGTAAAACCAATGTTTGGAAATTCTATAAACAAGCTGGTTGAAGATATCCTAAACCATTTTGAAATAAAAAATGCAAAAATATCTATTGTAGATTCCGGTGCACTTCCATTTGTTTTAGCTGCCAGAATTGAAGCTGCCATTAAAAAACTAATTAATACCGACAAAGAATTTCTTTTGGATTTAATACCCGAAAACCGGTATCAGACAAAAAAAGATACTTTCAGGTTTTCAAGATTGTATCTACCTGGTAATACACCAAGCCTAATGCTCAATGCCGGTATTCACAATCCGAATGGTATTATCCTCGATCTGGAAGATGCAGTAGCGCCGGATAAAAAATTTGAAGCAAGTTTTGTTGTACGAAATGCACTGAGGCAAGTAAATTATTATGGTGCTGAACGGATGGTCAGGATCAACCAGGTTCCTGATGGACTTGATGATCTGGATTTTATTGTGCCGCATAATGTGAACCTTATTCTTGTTCCTAAATGTGAAAGTAAAGATCAGATCGTTGCCGTAAATCAAAGGATAGATTCAATAAAAAAGGAAAAAGGAATAAAAGGTGATATTTGGTTAATGCCTATTATTGAAAGCGCTCTGGGTGTAATCAAAGCCTATGAAATAGCCGGCGCTGCAAATAATATAGCTTCCATTGCCATTGGCCTTGAAGATTATACTGCTGATTTAGGAACCCGGCGAACCAATAAAGGAACTGAATCATTTTTTGCTCGCAGCATGGTAGTAAATGCCGCTAAAGCGGAAGGAATTCAGGCCATTGATTCAGTTTTTTCCGACATTTCAGATATGGAAGCACTGAAACAAAATGTACTGGTATCAAAATCACTTGGTTTTGATGGAATGGGTTGCATTCATCCCCGGCAAATCAGGGTTATTCATGAGAATTTTGCTCCTGATCAGCCTGAAATTGAAAAAGCGAAAAAAATAGTGGATGCTTTTCTAAAAGCAAAAGAGAAAGGTCTGGGTGTAGTTTCATTAGGATCTAAAATGATAGATGCTCCTGTTGTAAAGCGCGCGCAGAAAACTGTTGACCTGGCAATTTCACTCGGACTTTTGGAAAAAAACTGGAGAAAAAACATATAGAGACAAGGCATGCCTTGTCTCAACAGAGCCACGTACGTGGCTCAACAAAAAAGAAAATATGAAAAAATACGATAAACTGGTTAAAAATGCTGTTGGAAGAATGGTTCCGACTATTGTCAACGGGGAAAAACATATTCCATTTAAAGGTGTTGGAAAACATATCCCTACCGGGAGAAAATATGCACCCAGAATTGCCAGCTGTGCAAATTATCCTTCTGACGGAAACAAAACTGTTTCATCTTTAAAAGAAGCGCTGGTCAAAGCGGGACTAAAAGATGGAATGACCATTTCAACACATCATCATTTCCGAAATGGGGACGTAATTGCCAACCAAATTTTTGATATTGCTCATGAATTAGGCGTAAAGAACCTCCGCTGGTATCCATCGGCCTCATTTCCCTGTCACGAGCATCTGATTCCTTACCTTGAAGATGGCACAATTAACCGGATAGAAGGAAGTATGAACGGGCCGCTGGGCAGGTTTGCTTCACAAGGAAAAATGAAAGGATTGGGCGTTCTGCGTTCACATGGTGGCCGTTATCAAGCTGTACAGGATGGAGAAGTACAAATCGATATTACTATAATTGCAGCTCCATCTGCTGACCCATTTGGAAATGCCAACGGTGTGGATGGCCCTGCTGCATGCGGATTATTGGGCTTTGCGCTTGCTGATTCCCAGTATGCTGATAAAGTAATAGTTGTTACTGACAACCTTGTTTCTTTTCCTTGCATTCCCTGGCAAATTCATGGAAATTATGTGGATTATGTTGTAGAGGTTGATAAAGTTGGTATCCCTGAAAAAATTATATCAGGCACAACCCAGATTACAAAAAGTCCTGATAGGTTGCTGATTGCAGAAATGACTGCAAAATTTTGTGATCAGGCAGGTATCGTAAAAGACGGGTTCTCATACCAGGCAGGCGCCGGTGGCACCGCTCTGTCCATCGGAATATTTTTTAGTGAGTTGCTTAAGGAAAGAGGCTGGAAAGCCCGTTTTATACGTGCCGGGAGTAATAAATATCCGGTTCAAATGCTGGAGGATGGATTGGTGGAATATATCCTCGATGGACAAACTTTTGACCTGGAAGGCGTAAGATCAATGAGGGAGAATCCGGGTCATGTGAATACAAGTCCGTTCACCAGTTATAATTACCATGGTAAAGGAAACTTTGCAGGAATGGTAGATGTGGTGATACTAGGAGCTACAGAGGTAGATGTTAATTTTAATGCAAATGTAGTTACCCATTCAGATGGTTATTTGCTGCACGGTATTGGTGGCTGGCAGAATTGTCTGTTTTCCAAATGTACCATCCTGCCTATACCGCTATTTCGCGATAGGGTACCAGTTGTTAAAGATGAAGTTACAACTATTTGCGCACCCGGTGAACTGGTTGATGTTATTGTTACCGAAAGAGGAATTGCCATAAATCCGAAGAGAAAAGATTTAATTGAGAAACTTAAAGATTCAGATTTACCAATTAAAACCATCGAAGAATTAAAAGAGGAAGCCGAAAAAATTTGTGGTGTTCCTGAAAAACCGAACTTAAGTGATGAAATAGTAGCGGTAATTAAATGGGTTGACGGAACTATAATTGATTCTGTTAGAAAGGTACTGTAGTTTCCCTGTTTAATTTTAACCTTAATTATTTTTTCTTAGCGAAGTTACTTATCGGTTCATCAATCCATTTACCATATTTCATTTCACCCAGGATGATCACATCCTTGAATTTATTAAATTCTTCGTAAGCTTGCATCATCTTCTCCCTGGTGTCACGATAAATTTTTATTCCGGATCTTTCACCTTTGCGCCTTACCTCAATATAAAAACCATCTCGATACTTCTTTGGCCTGGTTGGAGGTCGTCCCATAATTTAAATAAGATTAAATATTATCCACTATATTTACATATCAACAATTAGAAAATAGCTACCCAATTGCTGGCAATCATTCAGATTTACAGGCAATTAAGGTTAATAATGAAAGTAATATGGCTATAAATCAATTGCTAATGTATGATAATTTTTTAAATAGAGGGAAAAAAATTTAAAAAAAAACTGAAACCCATTTATTGATGCAAACGCAATAATTCTGATCTCAGCCTTTTCGACAAACTTAATAAAGATATATCTAGTAGTTCGTTCTTGATATATCATATCAAATAGCTTTAATTTCATCCATTTTATATTTCCAACGAAAGATTACAGGCTCATTGTTTATTTCATCAATGCCCTTATAAATCCTTTCCTTAAGTT
>JAUVJI010000032.1 GCA_030596605.1 Bacteroidales bacterium | reverse complement strand
TTCGTTAATCTTTCTCCAAAGTTAATAATTTTAATTCATTTCTTTTTTTTACGCCTTGTGTATAACAGCAGTCTGTCTAATAACCCCGAATATTGTTATTTGTACTCAATTTTTAATTTTCAAGTTTAGCTTCAGCCCGCATTGGGTTTAGGTTATGTTTGCATTTCGTTATTTTTACCACTTCAATTCTGGTTTATTATACAGCCTGTTTTATAAAGAAATCCACATCTTTGTTCCTAACATCTTCTTTGGATTTAATTTTTAAATGTCTGCGAAATTTTCCGCTTCCCTCAAGTAATTTATTAGGGTCTTTCATTATAAATCCTTTGATAAATTCGAAAGAAATATGGTTTTTTCTTACAAATAAACCACCAAAATCTTCAGTATTGAGCGAAAACATAATACCGCCATACATTATTCTCTCATCAGTTTTTGGATAGGTTTTAAAGACAATTTCACGCATTGCATTCAAGGTGTTAAATTTCTCAATGTCAATCATTAATATTCCATCAAGAAATTTTTGAACTTTATCATCTTTAGATTTCTTCATAAGTTATTGCTTTTGTTTATCATTTCCCACTTGAATTTCAGTTTTTTTTAATGAATGCCAACTTGCTTATTAAACCCACAATCCATCCTGGCAAAAACAAAACAACTCACTGTAAACTAACCCAAAACCTGTTTGCCAGTTTATCAATCCACAATACCATCATTTTTCAGACATGGTCATTTTGCCTACTGCCTACTGCCAACTATATACGACTACTCTTCCTTTTCCTTTTTATCTACATCTTCTTTTTCTTCTTCACCTCCCTCTTCCTGTATCTCCTGCTTCTCCGGCATAACAAACATAGAATCATCTATTTCTTCATCAAAAATTATTTCTTCCATGTTAATTTGTCTGACTGTTTGCCCGTTCTGCCTGGTTTCCATGCTGAAGGCTATAATTATTCCTTCCTGTTCTTTGTAATTGCTATATAAAGTTTCTATTTCTATTTCAGAATCATCCACCTTTAGTTTCGAGGTTGTTTTCAATAAAACAAAGTTATCGGAATCTATATAATGGAAATATTCATTCTCTTCCTGGTCTAATTGTTTGATTTTAAAAACTTCTGTGCCTTCCATTTCTTCTGTGCCCACCAGCTCTGTTTCATAGCCTTTTTCTTTGTAGTTATAAAGCATGCCGTCAAAATCGGCTTGTTTTTCCATGGATGACAGCTGAAATCCTGTTATCTCAATGGGATCGGTGCTACCTGTCCAGGGTGCAGTATACCAGCCTTTTTCTCCATCAAAAACCTGGGTCATCGAAGTTCCCTGTATGTTCACCTCAAGCCTGAAGCTGTCGGGGCGCTTTTGCCAGATAGTAAAATCGTTTTCCATTCCCTGCCCGATGGTTTTCCCTTTTGCGATCATTGTTTTATGTTTCACAAAATTTTCCTGTCCAATGGTTTCAAAATAAGTGTCCAGGATTTCATTCAGATCTTGCGCCTGAAGTCCTGAGATCACAATAAAAGTTGCAAATAAAAGAGATAATAGATTTTTCATGATTGTAAAATTTTTAGTTATGAATTAAATGTTTGTCAAAATTAGAAAAAATTTTATGTTTCGGGTGTGTAAATAATAACAATTTGGATGAATTGTAGAAAAAAATAACTGAACCCTATAATTTTAACTATGACCTGGAAATGTACATATCTTTTTAAATGTTTGAATAAATTTATTTCGCTAATTAAGTATTTATTTGTAAAATTGCACCCGTTTTTAAAAGGGGTTTTTTTGAAAAATATCAATAATAGTTGAGATAGTTTAATGCAACGTATAGTAATAGTTTTAGCGATATTATTTTTGTCTTTCCAGTTTCTGGCAGCCTCAGAAAAAGATTCACATGAACAATCAAAGGAAGAAGGGTTTAATCCGGGTACCATGATCATTGAACATGTGATTGATGCTCATGAATGGCATGTGATGGATATTGGTCATACACACGTTTCGATCCCTCTTCCAATCATTTTGTATTACGATGGAAAACTGGATGTTTTTCTTTCTTCCAAATTCCATCATGGGCATAGTGAATACAAAGGATATAATCTGGAAATCGAAGGGGAAAATAAAGGCAAAATAGTTCATGTTGAATCAGGAGAGTTACCTCTTGATATTTCCATTACAAAAAATGTGACTTCCATGCTCATCAGCATGATACTTATTTCAATCATTTTCATCTCAATCGGGAAGGCTTATACAAAAAGAAAGGGACGTGCTCCGAAAGGCTTGCAATCATTGCTGGAGCCATTAATCTTATTTATACGTGATGATGTAGCCAAAGCATCCATTGGTGAAAAAAGGTATGAGAAATATCTCCCGTTTTTACTGACATTGTTTTTTTTCATATTCTTCAATAATTTATTGGGGCTGGTTCCCTTTTTCCCTGGCGGCGCCAACTTAACAGGAAACATTGCAGTAACAGGCGTAATGGCCTTGTTTACTTTTATCATAACTACGTTTAGCGCAAATAAAAATTATTGGATTCATATTGTTAATACACCGGGAGTGCCCTGGTGGCTGAAGATTCCGGTGCCATTAATGCCGATCGTTGAATTGTTGGGCGTGTTCACAAAGCCATTTGTTCTTATGATCCGACTCTTTGCAAACATTACGGCAGGGCATATTATCGTTCTTGGTTTTATGAGCCTGATCTTTATTTTTGGAAATATTAATGTTGGAATTGGATATGGTGTCTCGGTAGTTTCAGTAGCTTTTGCTGTTTTCATGGGATTGCTCGAATTGCTGGTTGCTTTTATCCAGGCATATGTATTCACCCTTTTATCAGCCTTGTATTTTGGTATGGCAACGGAAGAACACCATTAGATAGGCATGGGTGTGATGAAATGAAATTAATTAGTTCTTTTTTAAATAAATAAATTAAAATTATGACAATTTTAGCGATTTTATTACAAGCGGCAGCAGCAGCAGGATTTGCAAAGTTAGGTGCCGGATTGGGAGCAGGCGTTGCAGCCATCGGGGCCGGTATTGGTATTGGCCAGATTGGTAAAGGTGCGGTAGAATCGATTGCCCGTCAGCCGGAAGCTGTTGGCGACATTCGTTCAAACATGATCGTTGCAGCGGCTCTTATTGAAGGAGTTGCGTTTTTTGCTATTGTTGTTTGTCTGTTGATACTTTTCTTGTAAAAACAGGCAGTCACGACCTTTATGTTTCAGCGGTTGGCTGAAACATAAAGGTTCATTAAACTCATTAACAAAGTCGAAAATAATCAATCGAAAATAAAAAATAACAAATGGAACTTGTACAACCCGGAATAGGTTTGATCTTTTGGATGACCATTGCCTTTGGCCTCTTATTATGGATACTGGCAAAATTCGCCTGGAAACCAATAATGAAAGGACTGAAGGAAAGGGAGGATTCTATTGATGAAGCCCTTAATGAGGCAAATAAAGCCCGTGAAGAGATGAAAGAACTTAAGTTCAGCAACGAGCAATTGTTAAAAGAGGCTAAAGAGGCGCGGGATGATATATTGAGAGATGCTCGCAAGGTTAAAGAGACAATCATCGAAGAATCAAAAGAAAAAGCAAATGAGGAAGCCAACAGGATTATTGAAAATGCCAAAGAAAGCATTCAATATGAAAAACTGGCTGCCATTCATGAGATGAAAAACCAATTGGCCGATTTATCCATTGAGATAGCAGAAAAGATATTAAAAGAAGAACTCAAAACCACGGATAAACAGAAAAAGTTGATTTATAAGCTAATTGATGAAGTTGGTAAAAATTGATGTCCCGGTAAAGTAAGGATAAAATGAGAGAAGTAAGAGTAGCAAACCGGTATGCAAAGGCATTATTCGATTTGGCGATAGAAAAAAACCTCGTTGAACCGGTAAAGGATGATGCTTTATTAGTTCAGGAAGTTTGCCTTCAGAATCGTGAGTTAGTTTTATTGTTACGTAGCCCTGTTATTAAAGATACTAAGAAAGTTGCAATTTTAAAAGAGATTTTTGAAAATAAACTGCATGAACTCACATTCAAATTTTTAGTCATCATTGTAAAGAATGGCAGGGAATATATGATCCCGGAAATTGCCGTGCAAATCATTAAGATTTACAAGAAATATAAAAATATTATCACGGCAAATTTAGCCACTGCTGCTAAAATCGATATCGACACAAGAAGAAAGATCATTACCCTACTGGAAGAGCAGGTCAATGCAGAGATTGAACTTAACGAAGATATAAACGAAGAATTAATTGGCGGATTTGTATTGTCATTTGATGACAAACAATATGATGCAAGTATTTTAAGGCAAATCCAAAACCTGCATCGTGATTTTGATATTAACTTATACATTAAAGGATATTAAAAAATAAATATAATTATGGCAGAAATTAAACCAGCAGAAGTATCAGCCATATTAAGGCAACAATTAGCAGGATTTGATGATACGGCGAAACTTGAGGAAATTGGTTCGGTTTTGCAGATTGGAGACGGTATTGCTCGTATTTATGGCCTGAACAACGCACAATCGGGGGAGTTAATTGAATTTGAAAGAAACGGTTTAATGGGAATCGTACTGAATCTTGAGGAAGACAATGTTGGGGCTGTTCTTTTGGGCGAAACAGGAGATATCAATGAAGGCGACAAAGTTAAACGGACCGGTAAAATTGCCTCTATCAAAGTTGGCGAAGGAATGCTTGGCAGGGTGATAAACACGCTTGGTGAGCCGATTGATGGCAAGGGTGAAATAAAAGGGAAACAATATGAGATGCCACTCGAAAGAAAAGCGCCTGGTGTTATTTTCCGTCAACCCGTTAATGAGCCTTTACAAACAGGTATCAAACCTATTGATGCAATGATCCCTATCGGAAGGGGTCAGCGTGAGCTTATCATTGGTGACAGGCAAACAGGTAAAACAGCCATTGCAATTGATGCCATTATCAATCAAAAACAGTATTTCGATAAAGGTGAACCGGTTTATTGTATTTATGTTGCAGTGGGACAAAAAGGTTCAACCGTTGCCAACATATTGAAAACGCTTGAAGAGAGTGGTGCCATGGATTATACAGTTATTGTTATGGCTACAGCATCTGATCCGGCTGCCATGCAGTTTTATGCTCCTTTTGCAGGAGCGTGCATTGGTGAATTTTTCAGGGATACCGGAAGACCGGCGTTAATTATTTTTGATGACCTGTCAAAACAGGCAGTTGCATATCGTGAAGTTTCTCTATTACTCCGTCGTCCTCCGGGTCGTGAAGCCTATCCGGGTGATGTATTTTACCTGCACTCAAGATTGCTTGAGCGTGCTGCCAAGATCATTAATTCTGATGAGGTTGCTGCAAAAATGAACGATCTGCCCGAGGTCTTAAAACCTATGGTTAAAGGTGGCGGATCATTGACTGCTTTGCCAATTATTGAAACACAAGCCGGTGATGTTTCGGCATATATTCCAACGAATGTAATTTCAATTACAGATGGACAGATTTTTCTTGAAACGAATTTATTCAATGCAGGTATTCGTCCGGCGATTAATGTTGGTATCTCTGTATCGAGGGTTGGAGGTAATGCCCAGATCAAAGCGATGAAGAAAATTGCAGGTACGCTCAAACTCGACCAGGCTCAGTTCCGTGAACTGGAAGCGTTCTCAAAATTCGGATCTGACCTGGATGCTGCTACCATGGCGGTTCTTGACAAAGGAAGAAGGAATGTTGAGATATTAAAACAACCACAATATTCACCTATGCCGGTCGAGAAACAAATTGCTATTATTTATTGCGGAACAAAAGGCCTGTTGATGAAAGTACCGGTTGACAAAATTCAGCAATTTGAAGATGATTTTCTAAGTCAGTTGGAGCTGAAACATAAAGATGTATTGGATACATTGAGAAAAGGACAGCTATCCGATGAAGTGTTGAATAAATTAGATTCACTGGCCAAAGATTTAGCATCTAAATACGAATAATAAAATTTAATATCAAATATCGTAAATCATATATCAACGTAAATGCCCAATCTAAAGGAAGTTAGAATAAGGATTTCCTCTGTTAAGTCAACACAACAGATCACCAGCGCTATGAAAATGGTAGCCGCCTCAAAATTGAGGAGAGCACAAACTGCCATTCTTCAAATGCGCCCGTATGCTGCAAAGTTGAAAGATATTTTGCAAAATCTGAGTGCCAGCCTTGATGCAGGAGATGATAGTAGTGTGTTTTCTGAACAGCGGCAGCCAGATAAAGTATTACTGGTGGTTATATCTTCCAATAGGGGATTGTGTGGCGCTTTTAATGCCAATGTGATGAAGGCCACCAATAAACTGATGTCTGAAAAATATAGTGAGCAACATAAAAGTGGAAACTTAAGCCTGATTACTATTGGCAAAAAGGTGTCGGAATTTTATGGTAAAAGGGATTATGATGTAATTGAAAGCCTCGATCATCTTTTTGATACACTTACTTTTGAAAAAATATCTCCGGTCGCTGAAAAATTGATGATGTTTTTTGAAGAAAAAAAATACGACAGGATCGAGATCGTGTATAATCAGTTTAAAAATGCTGCTACACAAATGTTGGTGAATGAGCAGTTTTTACCTGTTGAGCCTGTTGATAATGAAGATGGAACTGCTGAGTCGACAAAAGCCGATTACATTTTTGAGCCAAATAAAAAAGAGATCGTCCGGGATCTGATACCAAAATCCCTGAAGGTGCAGTTTTATAAAGCATTGCTCGATTCGTATGCAGCTGAACATGGTGCAAGAATGACAGCCATGCACCTGGCCACCGATAATGCACAGGAATTGCTTAAGGATTTGCACCTGGCTTATAATAAAGCACGACAGGCGGCAATCACAAGCGAGATCTTAGAGATCGTGAGCGGGGCAGAGGCGTTGAAAGGATAGTATGTAGTTTAGGGTTTAGGGTTTAGAGTTTTGAGTTCGAAGTTTGGAGTTAAAAGAATAAAGTTCAAAGTTATGATAAATAAAAAAGTTGAAAAGGCATTAATAAACCAGATACAGTTGGAAGAGCAATCTTCTCGAATATACATGTCCATGGCATCATGGTGCGAGGTTAACGGTTTTCCGGGAGCAGCTAAGTTTCTGTATACCCATTCCGATGAAGAGAGAATGCACATGACAAAACTGATAACTTACCTGAATGATAAAGGGGGTTATGCTGTTTTACAACCGTTGGAAATGCCACAAAATAAATTCAAAAACCTTTTGGATGTGTTTGAACAAATTCTCAAACATGAAGAATTTGTAACGGAATCAATAAACAAGCTGTTTGAAATAGCTTTTAATGAAAAAGACTTCACAACCAGTCAGTTCCTGCAATGGTATATAGAAGAGCAAATAGAGGAAGAAAGTACTTTTAAAGGTATTCTGGATAAATTCCGTTTGGCAGGAAACCAGAGCGGTGGATTGTTCCATCTGGATAAAGAGCTGGATGCTTTAGCAGCAATGAGTACAGCTGCCGGTGCATAAAAAACGTTCTATTAAGATATATTGAAGCCTCTGTTATTAGGGGCTTTTTTTGTGGGTCAAAAAGTATTTTTATAAACCATGGGCATTCCTGACCTTCATCCTTGAGCAAATCAGGGATCAGGAATCCATTATATATTATTTGATTTTTTTTAGCGTCTTTGCGCCTTTGCGAGAAATATGTCAAATCATTTATTGTTCTATTTCATTGACCAGCTTATCATACCATTCTTCTCCGTATTTTCTGATAATGGGATTTTTTAAAAATTTATACAATGGAAGTTCAAGTTTTTTTCCGAGCGTACAGGCAGGGGCACAGACATGCCATTTGTGGTAATTAGCGGCTTCAAAATTACTGGTTTTACTGATTCTTATGGGGTATAGATGGCACGAAAGCGGTTTTTGAAAGTCAATGGCTTTTTCTTCATATGCTTTTTCAATAGCACAACGGGCAATGTTTTTTTCATAATAAACATAGGCACAATCCCGGTCGTTAATGAGAGGTGTAACATATTCACCTGATGAATCAAAATCAAAAACACCCGTTTTTTCTATCACCTCAACTCCTTCTTTGCGCATAAAAGGTTTTACCTGATCAATTCCATCTTCCAGTAAAGATATTTCTTCCTCCTCAATAGGAGCACCGGCATCCCCTTCAATGCAACAGATGCCGAGGCAGGCTTCCATATTGCAGCAGAACCGGATGTCGCGGATTTCTTCAGAAACGATGATATTGTCGATGACGATCATTTTGGGCAAAGATATAATTTACTGTTTAATGGATTTTGACGAAAGTTTGATAATTTGGTAATTTGTACATTTGTTCCTGTTATAACGAGTTGGTGTGTAACCCTATGAAAACACCAACGCATATTTTAGCACATTTAGCTGCCCCATCCCAACACAATAAATTATACTTCACAGCCAAGAGAGTTAAAATCCTTCTAACCGCAGATATTGTGAATAACTTTTTGTGGACTTATTTTGTCCATAAACCAACAATTATTAATTTTGGACAAAAATTGTCCTGATGGCAACAGTAAGAAATTTTTCTTCATTCGGTGAACATCTCAGAACATTAAGAGAAGAAGCTTCTTTGACTTTGAGAGAAGTTGCATTACACATTAATATTGACCCTTCGTTACTTGCAAAAATCGAACGTAACGAACGACAACCAACAAAACAACTTATAAACAAGCTTGCAGGATTTTTCAGAGTTAATGAAAAGGAATTACAAAATGAGTTTATAAGCGACCAAATCGCTTACAAAATATTAGGTGAAGAAGCAGACTTAAGCATCTTGAAAGTCGCCGAAAAAAAGGTTTCTTATTTAAAAACTATTCGCAATGGGTAAAACAGAAGAAATATTTGTATCAGAGAGAGAAAAACTATTTGACCAACTTGCGTGCAAGTTAGAGACTGCATATAACTTAAATAGAAAAGTAGTTAGTTTTCAAGCAAACAAAGAAGAGCCTATTTACCGTTGGTTTAAATATAAAGAAGGTTTCTCGTCTAAATTGGTAAAATATTTTTTGACGGAGTTTTCCTCAAAACCCGGAAAGATTTTAGACCCATTTGCAGGTGTAGGAACAACTCTTTTTGCCGGACAAGAATTAGGGTGGCAATCTTATGGAATTGAACTTTTGCCTGTTGGCACCTTTGTTATGCAGACACGTCAAGCCTTAAATGAAATAGATATTGAAAAATTAATAGAAGTAATCAAAAATATTTGGACTGCAATATCAGAAATTACAGATTATAAGAAGCAAATAAATCACATATCCATAACCAAAGATGCTTTTTCTAAAGAAACGGAGGAGTATTTGAATAAATACTTATCCTATTGCTCAACAATCAAGGACAAGTATATTGAAACAATACTAAAGTTTGCTGCTTTCACTGTTTTAGAAGAAATCAGTTACACAAGGAAAGACGGTCAATACTTACGTTGGGATTTTCGCTCAAAACGAAATTTATCAGGAAAACCCTTTGATAAGGGTAAGATTTTAACCTTTCAAGAGGCACTAAAATCTAAGCTAAATCAAATAATTCAAGACCTATCACCAATTCAAGCTACTTCATTGTTTGAGCAATTTGAAAACATAAACATTGCTAAACAGCCGGTAAGAATAATTGAGGGTTCTTGTCTTGAGGAATTGCCAAAATTTGAAGATAATTTTTTTGATTTTATAATTACCTCGCCTCCATATTGTAACCGATATGACTATACAAGAACTTACGCATTAGAACTGGTTTATTTAGGTTATGATTATGACCAGGTTCGTGAATTACGTCAAACGATGCTCTCTTGTACGGTTGAGAACAAAGAAAAAGTTGAATATTTGAGTCAATTTTATACTTCAATTGGACAGAGTGAAGTATTTGAGAAAATCATCGATGTTTACAACAGTTCAAATGCAATGAAAGAAGTAAACGAAATTCTTGATGAATTGAATAAAATTGGAAAACTCAATAACAAGAACATAGCAAGAATGGTAAAGAATTATTTTCTTGAGCTTTGTTTTGTCATTTATGAAATAGCAAGAGTTACAAAAAGTGGTGGATATTGTGTGATGGTGAATGATAATGTTCGTTATGGTGGTGAAGAAATTCCCGTTGATTTAATACTTTCAGAATTTGCTGAGAATTTTGGATTCAATATTAATAAAATATTTGTTTTGCCTAAAGGGAAAGGTAATAGTAGTCAACAAATGGGTAGTTATGGCCGAACTGAAATCCGAAAATGTGTTTACTTATGGCAAAAAAAATAACTGAAAATATCATTATAAAAACAGCAGGCGATTTAGTTAATACTCGTGAGCAGACCCGAGCAGGGTTTATTGCTATGGCATTAGAAAAAAACTACATTGCAGTTCCATATATTGAAGAGGCAAAAGCTTTAAAATCGCTTGCAAACCAAGTAAAAAAACCGAAAGACATTTTAAAGGTAAGGGATTTAAGTATTGGTTTATTGACTGCTTCAGGACTTTCAGATAAAGCATTAAATTATTTAACTGAAGAAGATAAAATACTTGCAATAAAAGGCCTAATTGAAGAGTTTTTAGAACCGGCCGGAACAAATTTTATTGATGAGCTTGTTTATCGTTATCTTCTAATAAAAGGTGATGCATTAGGTGGTAAAGCAAGAAACTTGGCGGGCTCATTAGGTGAAAGAAAGTTTCTGCGTTCTTTTTTGTCCGTGTTAAATATTGCAGGCATTAAATATCAATGGAAAGACAGCGATACAAAATCTTGGTTAGATAAACCTAAAAATGACAATGGGATTGAAAAAAGAATAAAAGCACTTTATTGGAAGAAAGGGAAAACCGACAGATTATTGGTTATGAATATCAATGTTCCACTTGTGAGTAAAAATGTTGACCTTTCAATCCTAAATGGGGAGCCTGGAGATTTTAAGGTAGGCAAACAATCTATTATTTATATCCACGACAAATACATGGCATTAGGTGAGTTAAAAGGGGGTATTGACCCAGCAGGTGCTGACGAACATTGGAAAACTGCAAACTCTGCCTTGAACAGAATAAAAAATAGTTTCGCTAAAGAAAAATTGAAGCCACAGACTTTTTTTATTGGAGCAGCAATTGAAAGCAGTATAGCAACAGAAATTTTTAAACATCTTCAATCAGGGACAATGAACAATGCTGCAAACCTGACCGATGACGACCAGTTAATAGCTATTTGTAATTGGATTATTAACCTATGATAGTCAACCCTTGCCCCAAGTTGATGTTCTCACCAAGCTAAAACAGGGATAACCATAATTAAAAAACTCTATGAAAAACAAAAAAATTTATCCGATCCTTCCGCCATTTAGTGTTTATTACCATCAAGAATTATTCTAATGTCAGTTTATATTATACACTATGATCTCTAAGGCATACACATCCTTTCAATTGCGATCACTGGTTTTAAAAAACCGGTTTATTAAAACTGCCACCTATGAAGGTATGTGCGATAATGGCAGGCCAACACAACAACTGATTGATTTTCATGCCAGAACCGCGCAAGGTGGAATTGCATTGACCACAGTTGCTTACGGAGCAGTAAACCCGGATGGCCGAACACATGAGCATCAGATGTATTTACACCAAGGAATAGTTGAGCCTTTGAAAGAACTTACCGACGCTGTTCATAGGGCAGGTGGAAAGGCTTCCATCCAACTGACCCATTGTGGTTTTTTTTCCCGCAACAAAAATATCAGGGGTAATAAACCACTGGGGCCATCGAAAGTGTTAAATACTTATGGAATCATGAGTGGGCTGGCATTTTCAAGAGCCATGACCAATGGAGAAATCAGTCAAACAGCACTTGACTTTGCGTATGCAGCCGATTTTTCACGTAATGTGGGATTTGATGCTGTGGAGATCCATATGGGACATGGATATTTGTTAAGCCAGTTTCTTACACCTCAAATTAATAAAAGAAAAGATAATTACGGTGGATCACTGGAAAACAGGATGCGCCTTCCTTTGGAAGTTATTGCTGAAACCAGGAATGCAGTGGGCGAGGACTTTCCAATCCTTGTAAAACTGAATTTATCAGATGGATTTAAGGGAGGATTCACAATAGTAGATTCCATCGAAGTGGCAAAAGCTCTGGAATATGCCGGTGTGGATGCCTTGATCTTAAGCGGAGGTTATACAAGCAAAACACCCTTTTACCTCATGCGGGGTGATATTCCCATATGGGATATGACAAAAGTGGAAAAGAACTGGCTACAGAAAATTGCCATAGCTTCTTTCGGCAGGTTTATAATTCGTAAGTACGATTTTACCGAAAACTTTTTTATGCCACTGGCTTTACAGGTTAGAAAAGCTGTTCAGTTGCCGCTGGTGTATGTCGGGGGTGTGGTTTCAAGACAAGGAATAGAAGATATCATGAAAGAAAAATTTGACATGATAGCTTTGGGCAGGGCGCTCATCCATGATCCTGATTTTATTTTAAAGATTCAGGATGGAAGTATCCAAAAATCAGAATGTAACCAATGCAATATATGTGTGGCTGAAATGGACAGGGGAGGAGTGAGGTGTGTGTTGTGAAATAAGAATCAAATAAATAACCCCTCCCGAAAGAATCGAAAGGGGCCCATGTTAATTACCAATCACTCATTTATTAGCTCTCCCGGAACCTGAATGAAAGTTTCACTTTCGTCCGGTAAGCCACAACTTTTCCATCTTCAATTTTTAAATCCATTTCTGATACTTCCGCGACTCGTAAATCTTCTAATGTTTGTGCTGCTCTTTCAACGGCTTTTTTTGCAGCTTCCTCCCAACTGGTTTCACTGGTGCCGATGAGTTCGATGACTTTATAAATACTGTCTGGCATAATTTGTCCTCCTTTTTTAATTAAATTTTTTTTAAGTTTAGGTAAAAAATCAAAGATACGAAAAGATTGATGTGTTGTCAAGATAAATTTGTCTGTAGTTTTAATTAATTTTCTGTTCAATTAAATTTTGAACGCAGATAACACAGATTTTGCTGATTTTCACAGATTTTTTTGTCGTTATTATCCGCGTGTATCTGCTTAATCGGTGTCATCAGCGTTCTATGTTAAACTTATTATAGAAATTCGAAATATATCCTTTGCGGGAATTAAAGTTTAGATTTCAATTAATAAAAATTCATTAAATATTAAATTCATACAATATAATTCAAAAATTATTACTTTTAATTCGTTTATCAGGAAAATTAACACAATAAATATGAAAATAGCAATTATTGGGTTTGGCGCTGCGGCGATCGGATTTATTGAAAAAGCAAAAAAGACTAAACACGAGATTCACATCTTTGAAAAAAGCAAAGATATCTATTCTTCAAGTATTTCAGGAATACGGGCTGATGGAAAGCTTTTCGTTTCAAAAGACATGGGTGGTGAATTGGATGTGGATCTGGAACTACAAAAAAATCTTGTTGATTTCTGGATTGAAAAAACAGGTGACGGCCAGCATGAAACAGGCAGCTCTTTCACTAATATGGAATATTACAAGAAGTTTTATGAGAAAGGATTTCAACCTGTCATCTCTGATTTTTATCATCTCGGCACCGATCAGTTGAAAAAAGTTCTGTATAATATTTATGAGGAATACCGCAACCTGAAAAATGTTCATTTTCATTTTGAGAGCCCGGTTAGTAAGGTAGAACTTGCCGGTAATAAAATTAAGTTCGATTACAATGAGACTTTTGACAAGGTAATTGTGGCTGTTGGAAGAAGCGGGCATAAACTCATAAAAACTATCATCAAACAATATCCGCAAATAGTGCTGGACAGTAGCAAGGTTGACATTGGTGTGCGGTTTGAATTACCCGATCATATTGTGGAAGACCTGAACAAGGAAATGTACGAATTTAAGGTAAGGTACAAAAGCAAAACAGGGTATATGGTCCGAACGTTTTGCAACAATCCTTCAGGTTATGTGGTAACGGAGAATTATGGGGATTTTACAACGGTTAACGGCCATTCCAAAATCAAGGATAAAAGTAAAAATACCAATTTTGCTATCCTCACAACGGTTCAGTTAACAGAACCTTTTAATGACCCCATCGGATACGGATCGAACATTGCCGAATTGTCGAATATGTTGGGTGGAAAAAGAGTGATATTACAAACATACAGTCACTTTGTCAATTCCAAACGAACAAAAAATTTTTATAGAGTTACGCCAACTTTGGATGAAAGCAAATATATACTTGGAGACATCAACCTGGCGTATCCAAGACGTTTAATAGAAAGTATCATTGATTTTGCTGAAAACCTGAACGAGGTAGTGCCTGGTATTACCCATCCTGACAATCTTGTGTACGCTCCGGAGATTAAGTTTTATTCCAATGCTTTGAACAATGAGGCTTTCACGAACTTGAAATTTATAGGCGATTGCTCAGGATATACACGATCCATTATTTATGCTACTGCTCATGGTTTTATGATGGCGGAAAAAATATCCGTTGAATAAAAAAGTCAGCAAATCAAATCAATTCCTCTAAAATTCTTTTTACTTTTAATGGCTGAATTATTTGAGGGATCTTAATTTTTTTAACACAATATTTATACAATGAAAAATCCAATTTTAGCAAAAACAAGAGTTTATCTAATTCTTGGGATGGCCTTTTCCGTATTGATCCTTTCCATGAATCTTTATGCAAAAAAAGAGAAGGATTCAGAACAGAAAAGAGATACCTTAAAATCAGGTGATGTGAGTGGTTTAAAACTCCGTAGTATTGGTCCGGCATTTACTTCGGGTAGGATAGCTGACTTTGCTGTTAATCCAAGCAACCCCAGCGAGTATTATGTGGCAGCGGCCTGTGGCCATATCTGGAAAACAACCAATAACGGAACAACTTTCAAACCTGTTTTTGACAAAAACGGCACATATTCTATTGGCTGCCTGAAAATGGATCCAAAAAATCCAAATGTTGTATGGGCAGGCACGGGTGAAAATAATCATCAGCGTGCCCTTGGATATGGAAATGGTGTTTATAAAACCGTTGATGGTGGAAAATCATGGAAGAATATGGGATTGAAAGAATCCCGTCAGATCGGTATGATAGCCATTGATCCTCGCAATACCAATGTAGTTTATGTTGCAGCAGAAGGCTCTGTCTGGGGGCCGGGTGGTGATCGGGGTTTATATAAAACTGTTGACGGTGGGGAAAATTGGGAAAAGATACTTGAGATAAGTGAGCATACTGGAGTTAATAATGTGGTGCTCCATCCTTGTAATCCTGATATCATTTTTGCTACTTCTGAACAGCGCAGAAGACATGTTCATACAAAAATTGGCGGGGGACCTGAAAGCGCTGTTTATAAATCAGAGGATGGTGGAAAGAACTTCAGGAAATTAGAATCCGGGCTTCCATCTGTAGATATTGGAGGAATGGGGATAGCAATTTCACCTGTTGATCCAAATGTGGTTTATGTTATTATGGAAGCGGCCATGGATAAAGGTGGTTTTTACAGGTCAAAAGATCTGGGTGAGTCCTGGGAGAAGATGAGCGATCATCATGAAAGCGGTCAATATTATAATGAGATATACTGCGATCCGGTGAATGCTGACAAAGTTTATTCAATGGAAACCGTTTCTAGATATACAGAAGATGGCGGTAAAACATGGAAGCGTATTGGCAACAACGACAGGCATGTGGATGACCACGCATTCTGGGTTGATCCGACCGATATCAAACATTTCATCATAGGTGGTGATGGAGGTGTTTATGAAACATTTGACCAGGGTGAACATTATATTCATAAAACCAATCTGCCGGTAACTCAATTCTACAGGGTTGCCGTAGATAACACCGAACCATTTTACTGGGTTTATGGCGGTACACAGGATAACAGCAGTTTTGGCGGGCCATCCAGAAATTTGAACAACGATGGAGTATCAAGTTGTGATTGGGTAACTACTTTAGGTGGTGACGGATTTTTCCAGGCCATTGAGCCCACCAATCCTGATATTGTGTATTCTGCTTATCAATATGGTAATATTTACCGTTATGATAAGAAAAGCGGTGAATCCATCAATATTAATCCCAGGGAAAGAAAAGGTGAAGATACTTACAAATGGAATTGGAATACACCTTACATTCTTAGTCCACATTATCCAACAAGGTTATAAATATCAGCTAATAAAGTATTCCGGTCGGACGACAGGGGACAATCATGGCAGGTGATAAGCGATGATATTACGGCACAAATTGATCGCAATACCTGGCCGGTGATGGACAGGTACTGGGGTGTGGATGCTGTTGTCAAGGATGTTTCAACTTCCTTATATGGAATGGCTGTAGCGCTTGATGAATCTCCATTTCAGGAGGGACTGATTTATGTGGGGACAGACGATGGTTTGATTCAGGTTACAGAAGATAATGGAGAAAACTGGCGGAAAATTGAAAGTTTCCCCGGTATTCCAAATCATACTTATGTCAGTGATATTGCAAGTTGTAAATTTTGTGATCATTTGGTGTTTGCTTCTTTCGATAACAGAAAGCGTGATGATTTTAAGCCTTACTTATTGATGAGTAATGATAAAGGGGTAACGTGGACTTCGATTGTTGGCAACTTACCTGAAAATGGGACAGTTCATTCTATTGCACAGGATCATGAAAATCCGAATCTATTATTTGTCGGTACTGAATTCGGAATTTTCTTTTCAATGGATATGGGTAATATCTGGACTCAGTTAAAATCAGGGATTCCTGATGTTGCTGTTCGCGATATTGCCATGCAGGAAAGGGAGAATGACCTTGTTATGGCGACTTTTGGACGTGGGTTTTATATTTTGGATGATTACACTCCCCTAAGACATTTTATTAGAGAGGTTCAAGATACAACAGCTTTTATTTTTCCTGTAAAAGATGCGTTGATGTATATACAAAAAAGAAGAGGTGGATATGGAAGTGGGTCAAACGTTTATATAGCTGAAAATCCAGATTTTGGCGCTACATTCACCTATTATATTAAAGAAGCTCCTAAAACACTGAAACAGGAAAGAAGGAAAAAGGAAAAGGATTTGATCAAGGAAAAAGAACCGATTC
This sequence comes from Bacteroidales bacterium, assembly GCA_030596605.1. Lineage (GTDB taxonomy): Bacteria > Bacteroidota > Bacteroidia > Bacteroidales > JAADJA01 > JAADJA01. The sequence goes on along the minus strand of JAUVJI010000032.1, from coordinate 18,369 downwards.
CGATCCCTACGATGGAAGAATTAAGGGCTGAAGAAAATGAGGTTAAGCCGCATTTGATTTTTACCATTACTGTTGAAGATGGTAATATAATCAGGAAATTATCCAAAGAGATAAGTGAAGGCATTAACAGGATTACCTGGGATTTAAGGTATTCAAGTACACGACCTGTAGGCTTGAAAGATGGTAAATATGACCCAACCTCAATGGGCGGAAGTGGTATGTTGGTTTTGCCGGGCACCTATTATGTTTCTATGTCACAGGTCGTTCGAGGGGAGATGACTGAACTTGCAGATTCTGTTTCTTTTATCGCAAGGCCATTGAACAATGTAACCTTACCGGCTGAAGATCGGGATGAGTTGGTTGTTTTCCAAAATAAAATGTCGGAATTGTATAGGGTTATAAGTGGAACAGAAAGTCTAACTGAGGATTTGATGGATCGTGTTCGCCATGCCAAGCAGGCAGCACAGCGTACCATGGGAACAACTCCTGAAATTATGACAAAAATTGAGGATGTGGAAGCACAGTTGGATGAAATATTATGGAAGTTTAATGGTCAGCAGCCAAAAGCTTCCCGCGAGGAAAACCGGCCGGCAGTACCATCTATCAATGAGCGGCTTCGATCCATTATTTGGGTACACTAGGCGGTCAACCGCACCTATAACACAAACACAGCGCGATGTATTTGATATTTTGAAAGAAGAATTTCCTCCCATTCTGGAAGATGTAAAAGTTATTTATGAAACATCCTTACCGGAAATTGAACAGGAACTTGAAAGCATCAATGCCCCCTGGACACCGGGGAGGATACCGGAGTGGAAAATAGAGTAAGAACTTGTGTATTCGTTCGACCACTTCTTACAGGGCAAACAAACAAGGCAGTGGTCAGACGAATAAGGTACCATTAAAATTGAAGAAATTGAAAAAACATTATGACATCCCCCCAACCCCCTTCAAAGGGGGGGTATTTAGCTGGCTTTTATTGGGCATAGTTGTATTCTTATTGCAACTTAGTTCTTGTATAAATGCTCAACAGAAAAATAACCAGAACCAATTTGAAGAACCAGTAACCGAGCTTATCGTCGGTGCTGAACAAACTGAATTATACTTTCCTCTTTTAAAAGATAAAAGTATTGCCATTGTTGCCAATCAAACATCGGTAATAAATAATGTCCATCTTGTGGATTCGCTTATAAATGCCGGATTTAATGTAAAAAGAGTATTTGGTCCTGAACATGGATTCCGGGGTAAGGCAGCAGATGGTGAACATGTTAAGGATGATATGGATACGAAAACAGGTGTTACTGTTATATCACTTTATGGTGCGCACAAAAAGCCCTCTGATAAAGACCTTGAGGATATTGATGTTGTGATATTTGATATTCAGGATGTGGGAGCTCGATTCTATACATATATTTCAACAATGAGTTTTGTTATGGAATCTTGCGCAGAAAACAACATAGAATTTATAGTCCTGGATCGCCCCAACCCTCATGGCGATTATGTGGACGGACCTGTTCTGGAAAAAGAGTTTTCATCTTTTGTTGGACTACATCCTGTACCGGTTGTTCATGGGATGACTGTTGGCGAATATGCTAAAATGGTGAATGGAGAAGACTGGTTGAAAAATAGCATCAAATGCAAATTGACCGTAATTCCTTGCAAAAATTACGATCACAAAATCATTTATGAACTACCAATTCCTCCTTCACCCAATCTTCCAAATAATATTGCTATACAACTTTATCCTTCTTTATGTTTTTTTGAAGGAACCATCATTAGTGTCGGGCGTGGAACTGAATTCCCCTTCCAGATAATTGGCCATCCTGATTTTGTTATAGGTAGTTTTGTTTTTACCCCTGAACCGATAACAGGTGTATCCAGTAACCCAAAGCATAAGGGTAAAACTTGTTATGGCCAATCTTTGCAAGGTTTAGCAGAACAACTTTTACAGAGAGAACGGAAATTGAATTTAGGTAAATTACTTGGTTATTATGATTTTTTTAAAGAGAGGGATGTTTTTTTCACTCCATACTTTGAAAAACTTGCAGGAACTGACAGACTTCGAAAGCAGATTGAAGAAGGATTAACAGAGGAACAGATCAGGGCATCCTGGCAGGAAGATTTAGAGGCATTTAAAAAAATCAGAAAAAAGTATTTACTTTATAATGATTTTGAATAGGTAATAACCTGTTAGGTTGAAAAAACCTATCAGGTCGAAAACAACAGGTCGAAATATTAAACTTTTGCATCATGAAGAAAATTTTATTTACACTGATAGTATTTGTTTTTGTCTTGATTGTAAACAGTCAGGAATCCCAACCCGATTTTGAAAAAAACGGAGAAATCTATTTCAAATTTGAAATAGAATCACCAAAACCAATACCTGATCTCACCATGATTATTTCCATTGATAACAGGGAAGAGCTGACAATTTTTGCATATGCCAATGAAAAGGAGTTTAAATCATTCCTTAAATTAGGATATGATTATAAAATCCTTCCTCATCCAAACGAGGGATTTAATCCTAAAATGGCCACGTTCGATGAATTACAAGACAGCAAAGCCTGGGATACATACCCTACTTATGAAGCTTATGTAGCAATGATGCAACAATTCGAAATTGATTACCCTGATATATGCGATGTTTTTAGTATAGGTAATAGTGTAGATGGAAGGGATTTATTAGTTGCAAAAATATCAGACAATGTGAATAGCGATGAAAACGAACCGGAATTTTTTTACACCTCTACCATGCATGGCGATGAAACCGCCGGTTATATTTTTATGCTCCGATTGATTGACTCATTGCTTACCAGTTATGGTTCTGCCCCCAGAATTACAAACCTGGTTAATAACATAGAAATTTATATCAATCCTTTGGCAAATCCTGATGGTACCTATCAGGATGATAACAGTTCAGTTGTCGGAGCTTCAAGATATAATGCCAATGGAGTAGATCTAAACAGGAATTTCCCTGATGTGGTTAGCGGGTTACATCCTAATACTCAACCCGAAACATATGCCTTCATGGCATTTGAAGAAAGCAAGCATTTTGTTATGTCTTGTAATATGCATAGTGGTGCTGAAGTTTGTAATTATCCCTGGGACCATAAATATCCCTTCACTGCCGATGATGACTGGTGGCAGTATGTTTGTCGGGAGTATGCTGATACAGCACAGGCTTATTCACCATCAGGTTATTTGACTGGCGAGAATAACGGAATTACAAATGGGGCGGCATGGTATGTTATAGATGGAGGGCGGCAGGACTATATGAACTTTTTTCATCAATGCAGGGAATTTACCCTTGAGCTTTCATACACAAAATTACTTCCGGAATCTCAATTACCGGCATATTGGGGTTATAACTATCGTTCCCTGCTGAATTATATGAAACAGGTTACATTTGGTATCAGGGGGATTGTTACGGATGCAATAACCGGCCAACCGGTTGAAGCAGAAATTTATATTTTAAACCATGAAATTAATAATGACAGTTCATGGGTATATTCTGATCTACCTGTAGGAAACTACCATAGACAGGTGTTTGCCGGAACTTATGACATTCGGTTTTCTGCACCATGCTTTGAAACACAGGTTATTCAAAATGTGGTGGTTACTAACAAGAATGCTACTGTTGTGGATGTTCAGTTACAGCCGGATGCTAATGCAGTTGATTTTACTGCCGATCAAACCAATATTGCAATTGGGGAAAGTGTAGATTTTATGGATATATCCTGTGGAACCCCAGTAAGCTGGCAATGGACTTTTGAGGGAGGCGCTCCATCTTCTTCAATGCTGCAAAATCCTTCAAATATTGTTTACAATACCGGTGGAACTTATTACGTGAAGCTTGTGATTTCAGATGGCATTAATTCAGATTCCATTACGAAACAAAATTATATAACGGTAAGTGAAGAATATCTTATGACTAACGGTTCATTCACAACCTGCTCAGGTATCTTTTATGATTCCGGTGGGCCGGATAATGAATATTCAAATTATGAAGATTTTACAACGACATTTTACCCAAGTACGCCAAATGGAAGCATTAAAGTTGATTTCACAATGTTCAATGTTGAATATCATAGTAGCTGTGATTATGATTGGCTGATGATTTATGATGGTCCTGATGATTCAGCACCATTTATTGGACAATATTGTGGAACAAATTCGCCGGGGACAGTTTTATCAACGCATGGAACCGGCTCGCTGACATTTGTATTTCATTCGGATTATAGTGTTACTGAGCCGGGTTGGGTTGCCAATATCAGTTGCGAAATTGAACAAATTGAACTTGACCTAAAGGTATTTCTTGAAGGACCTTTTAATGGATCAGACATGAACACCAATTTAAACGGTAATCCTGAGCTTGTCGAAGGGTTACCATTATCCCAACCCTATAATACATCTCCCTGGGACTATACCGGAACAGAATCGGTAGGCTCGATTCCCAATTCCGATGTTGTTGACTGGGTTTTGATTGAATTACGCGACACCACTGATGCATCACTGGCAACCCCTGAAACGATTATGGCGCGTCAGGCTGCATTTTTATTGAATGACGGGACGGTTGTTGGTTTGAACGGTAGCGACATGCCGTGGCATGTCGCTACCGTTCAAACCAACAACCTGTTCGTGGTAATTTGGCATAGAAACCACCTTGGTATTATGTCAGCCAATCCATTAACTGATATAGGTGGAATTTACAGTTATGATTTTTCAACATCAGCAACTCAAGCTTATAACTCCGGACAGAAAAATTTGGGTGGTTTCTTTGGTATGTATGGTGGAGATGCCAATGCCGATAATACTATTAATGATCAGGACAAAACAGGTTTATGGCTTACAGAAGCAGGTTTGTCAGGGTATTTAAATTCTGATTTGAATCTTGACGGGCAATCCAATAACATGGATAAAAATGATATCTGGCAGGCTAACTATAATGAGCAATGCCAGGTTCCTGAGTAATTCATAATAAATACTTAACAAGTATTTTAAACGGTTATTTGTCGTTTGTAAATGGGTAAAAATGCGTTTATGGCAGGATTAAAGGCAGTTAACGGATTCGATAAAAAATAATTAATAGAAGGTATAGTGGAAATATCCCGATAGCTATCGGGAGGAATAGGGGTGCTATTAGTAACGAGTTGGCAACAATATTGAACCCTATTCAATCAAATAAATTATTATTTTTAATCAGCACAACAATGAAAGAGATAACTGATAGAATAATAAAAAAATTGGATCAAAATATGATCGAAACAGGAAAAGAATTTTTGTCTTTAGCATATGCAAATAAGATTTTAAAGGAGTCAAGAATACTTACCTTACAAGAAATTGAAAAAAAGACATTGAAAAACCTTCTTGAAAACGAAACGATTAAGAATGCTATAAAGACTGAATCGAAACCCAGACAATGGAGAATATTACCGTCAAATGATTTGGTAAAAAATGAAATAAGAGAAAGAAAATTTAATAAACACAAAGAACAGATTTCCTCTAACGACGGTGACTTTTGGAAGGACTATCATAAAAAGCATCCTGGTTTTAAATTTATTATGATTGTTGCTTTAATAATTCTATTTTTCTACATCATTGGTAAATTCTCAACTCCAGACCCAGAACATGAAGAATTTATTGAAACAAGAGCAAAAATGATGATGCTGAAAAAAAAGGGACTTGTAACAGATGAAGATATTAAGCAATATGAAGATACATATTACGAATCTCGAAAAAACAAGAATAAATAAGGGACTATGAAACAATCAAATATATATGTTGATTTATGGAGAAAACACCTTAAATCTATTAACTCAAAATTGATTTATTGTGAAACAAAACAATTTATTCAATTAAATAAAAGTGAATTTATATCTGTAGGACAAAGAAAAAAAAGTGGTTACAGTTTTAATCTTGAATTTATTGACGGAGAAAATAGCAACAATATTAGCCATTCTGCTGTAGCAAGGGATTTAGCAATAGTTTTACTTAGCTCTTTAACTTCAAAAAAAATCTTGCAAACAGGACATTACAAAATTAACATGAATAAAGATTTCCTTTTATCAATTGTTAAAACATCTAACTAACTGTATTAAAACTTGAGACATAGAGAAAATTGGAAATTTGTTACTTTAAAGCAAAACAATCAACTGTTGCTAATAGCACATAGCCGACAAAAGGGTCATCAAGAAAAAGAAGTGAACATTTAAGCATACAGAATATCAATGAACATTAAAGTAAAGAAATAGCTACGGGCCATATGGGCAAACCATTAATCTTGGCTGTCTGCAAAAAAAGTGCAACAGCCTTTTTTAAATTCGGAAAAAGAAAAACCTTCTACAGTTTCACAAATTTAAAAACCGGAAAGTTTCCCATTTTAATGAAATAAATTCCCGGATCAAATTGATATGTTTTAATAGTAAAATTTTCCAGTGAAATATTTCCTTCTGCCACTATCGAACCCTGGCTTGAAATTACGGAATAGGCCGAACCGATATATTTCTTTTTTACTTTAAGGTGTAAAACATCATTTACCGGGTTCGGGAATAGTTTGATACCGGAAATTTCAGGAAAATTGTTTTTGCCTGTTGAAAAAGATAAAAGTTCATTTATATCAAAAATAAGCGGGTCGTTTAAATAGGCAGGCAAGCCATCGCGGTGAACAGAGATTTTAAAAATGCTCAATTCAGGAATAAATTGCATAAACTGCAGGTTTCCCGATTGTCCGTTTGAGTTTTCCCTCATTATTTGCCAGTTTTCATCCTCTCCTATTTCCAGGCCGTCGCCAAGTGCATTCATAACTGCATAATACCTGTTGCAGTAGTGATTTTGATTATTTCTTTTTATTTCGAAATTAGCGGCATAAAGGTTATCCCCCGGAATATCATCAGGGTACGAATTACTTCTGAAAGTTAATAACGGAGATTGTGGCGCTAGTTCGGCAACCAGGGCAACAAGACTATCGGCGCCGGCAGATGAAGGAGCCAGGGCAGTTACAATATATCCGTCGGCAAAGCCATTGGAATTAATTTCAATTGCATCTCTCACATCCTGCGTATTATTAACACCGTCATTATTAAAATCAGCTTTTTCGATAGACTTTCTCAATGTCAGCCAAACCGGTTCGTAATGAAGGCCATGATTTGTAAATCCGGTAAAGTCACTCATCATGTGCTGATAAACAGCAACATTTTGATTAAACCCCGAAAGCACACTCATTTGTCCTGCAAAGCCCACTATTGCAAACGGTTGTTCATCGGTTTCGGCAGGAATATGTACTACTACAACCTGATTGTTAATAAGTGTTTGGTTAGGAGTCCAATCCAAATGACGCGATATTACCGATTTTCCATACAGGTTTGTACCCACTGTAGCATCACCCCAACTCATAAGGCTCGAACAACCTAATGAGTCGGCCTTAAAGCCAAGCAGCTTTAGAATATCAAGAAAGGCATTAAAAACCAAACCATCAATATAATCAATGTTTCCGTAATTTGTGCCGGCAAAATCCATTCCTGCCACCACAGCCATCGCTTCGGTTACATAAACAGAGTCTATCTGCAGGTCTTCGCCATCAATTATTATTTGCCTGGCATCATCAAGATAAAGGCCGAATACCGGTTTGATATATCCATCCACCAAATCGCTTATTTGCTCTCCCATCAGATAGCCATAGGCAAACCCCCGTTCGTAGTGAGTTCCCCATACTTTTACAACGGTAAGGTTCCCTGAATCGGATTGAATTACACCGTTTATGTTTTGGGCGAAAATTCCATTAAATACGCTATAAACAATTATTAGAATAATTATTTTCTTCATAAGTGTTATTGTATGATAAATTTATCTCTGAATAATACCTGATTTCCTTTTGAAACGGTATAAAAATAAACTCCCTTTGAATAATCGGAAGCATTGATATTCAATGAACCGGGAGCCTGTATTTTGTTTTCGGAAACCTGCTCCCCCAAACTGTTAAAAATATGAATTTTGATATATTTTGCTTTATCATACCTGATTGTAAGGTAAGAGGCATCTGTAACCGGATTTGGATTTAAAGAAAAGTAGCTCTCAAGCTTTTCCGGCTTCGGTGTACCCACAATAGGATAAAAACATACCGGAAAGTTAGGGTTTTTATAGATAAGCTCATCATCCTCATAGTAGCATAGTAGGGTAAACATTGCAGAACCGGTTAACTGGCTCATAATGCAACCACTGTGAATAAGACCTGCTGTGCTGCCCATCCCTTCAATCCAATATTCTGTATAATACGGGTATGGATAGGGTCCCAATAATTTGATCCGTTTTCTGTATTGATTGGCTGGCTCAATGAAAACAGAATCAATATCTACTACATTTGCTTCAAAAGGATAAAATGTAAAAGGATTGTCTATGTAAAGATTATCACCAATATTAACATCAAAATCATAGGCCAACCCTACCTCATTTGCTAAATTCCTTAGGTAGTATTTTTGATCTACTTTCCTGATAAATCCCTGAAGCTCCCATTCCGTCATGAATTCATCAAATGCCCTGTATATTTTGGTATAGCTCTGATTATTGATGATGGTATCATCACCGAATTTATTAAAAAATGAGTACATAATACCACCTCCTGCTGTATAAGTATCAGCAGTACTCCAGCGTTTTGTTGTATCGATTAATTCAGTGTTATATTGTGCAGATACGTATAATAAAAAACCTGCAAAAACAAAAGTGAAAATTAGTTTTTTCATGTTTATTTCTTTAATTTTGTAACTAATCAGTGTCAAATATAAGATAAAAATTCCAGTCGATTTTTTTTGAAAAACTACTATTATCAATAAAAGTTTAAGGTTTTTAACACAGATTTTACGTTTGTTTTTCGCGCAGGGTGTTAAAAAGTATAAAATGAAAATAATAATAAAATTTATAATTTCTTTTATTATATCATGGATATGGCTTAATTGCTATACCCAGGAATTTTACACAAAAAACTATACTGTTAACGACGGCTTGCCAAGTTCAGAAATACTTGATATGCTTCAGGACGGTGAGGGATACCTGTGGTTTGCCACTGGCTATGGAATTTGCAGGTACGATGGTTATGAATTTAAAACATTTACAACAAGGGAGGGATTGGCAGATAACTCAAATGTTATTGCATTTTTGGATTATCTCGGAAGGCCATGGTTTTCGGGATACAGTGGGCGAATAAGTTATTATGAGAATAGCACATTTAAAACCATCCAACTAAATGATACCATTGAAAAAATATCACAGAGCCACTTCTTAGAAAATATTTATATTGACAGCCTTTCCAATATCTGGTTTAAACCAAATATTTCTCCTGATAATTATTTCATCACCAATCACCAAAAGATCAAAAGGGTTACCGGTTTTAACAGGGAAGATATCAGTTACTCAATATTTTTAAAAAATCTTCCCAATGGAATAATCTGGGGATTTAACGTACATGACTCCATCGTTTACGATAAACAAAATAACCATCAGATTGAATTACAGGTCATCGACAATACCTGCTATCTGAATGTGCCAATAACCGGGAAATATCACAAAATATGTTATCATAAGATTTCTGATACAGAGTTTGTTTTTTCCGTTGATAATCAATTTATATGGTTCAGGAATAATGAAATTCTATTTAAGAAGAAATTTGGCGGTGCAGATAAGAGAATCTCAGCTCTTTATGTTGACAAAGAAAATAATATCTGGGTAAGTATTTATTCGTATGGAGTTTATTTTCATTTTAAGGGGAACATGAATGAACCTCAATTACTTTTTAAAGATAAAACGGTTACCCGTATCTTGCAGGACGCAGAAAACAATTATTGGTTTTCAACCCTGGAAAACGGTGTTTTTATGGCACCTTCTACACAAATCAGGATTTTTAATAAAAGCAGCGGGTATGATAATTTTAGAATTCTGGCATTGGAAGCCCGGCAAAATGAGATATTTTTTTCAACAAAAGATTACAGGATATTTATTCTTAACCTAAAAGAAAATACAATTAATCAGTTTAAACCACCCGGTAAAATTGCAGGATTAAATTATATCAGGGATATTATTTTACAGCATAATAATTCAATACTCTGGTTTATTGGTTCAAGTTCATACAGATTTTTTCTTGATCAGCAAATTTCAGCGGTTGCAGAGTTAAAGAATATCAAACCGTATATGGCTATTGAAAAAAATAATTCTAATATACTTATAGCAACAGACGAGGGATTGTTTGAATATCAAGGTAACAAACTGATTAAAAAATATAATATGTATCCTTACAATATCCATATTCTAACGGTTTGTGAAGACAAGGAGGGGACAATATATTTTGGTAGTCTTGGTGGACTGTATAAGTATTATGATGAAAGAATTTACTATTTAGGCGATAAATATCCATTATTCAGGACCCGGATATCAGAAATAATTGCCACAGATCAACTTCTTCTGTTTGGAACCCGTGGTGAAGGATTGATAATAAAAGGGGATTCGCTAATCCGGCATGTGACAACTGAAGACGGCCTGTGTAGTAATATGATTAATTGCATTTATCCTTTAAATGATACGAATATCTGGATAGGAACAAATAGTGGACTAAACAATTTAATTATACATGATCTTTTTGAAATAGAATATGATATTTTAAAATATACAATGTGGGATGGACTTCCTTCGAATGAAGTAAAAGATATTATTTATTATCAGGATAGATTATGGTTAGGCACAAATAACGGACTGGCTTCTTTTGAGCCGGAAACAATAAAACCCCCTAATATTCCACCACGTTTACATCTAAATAAAATAACTGTAAATGATATTGATACGACATTAATTGACTTATCCAATTTAAAATATAACCAAAATAACATAACATTTTATTTTAAGGGAATAAACTTCCGGTTTCCGGGTCATGTAAGTTATAAATACAGATTAAAAGGACTAAACGATAATTGGATAAAGACTGAAAACACTTCTGCCAGGTTTTTTTCACTTCCACCCGGTACTTATACATTTGAAGTTATTTCAGGAAATACCGACCGTGTTTGGAATAAATATCCATTGACCGTCCATTTTACTATTATGGAGCATTTTACCCAAACAACACTTTTTCTAATAGGAGTTATTCTTCTAATTGCTTTGATTATTGCAGGTATTGTTTTGATCATCTTAAGAAACCAGAAAAAGAGAGCCATGATCAAAAGAAATATATTGTTATCTGAGTTGAAAGCATTACGTTCCCAGATGAATCCGCATTTTATTTTTAACTCGATGAATTCCATTCAGCATTTTATCCTTGAACAGGAAACCGAATCTGCAAATTTATACCTTGCCAATTTTTCTTCATTAATGCGAAAAATTCTGGAGAATTCAAAACACAACTATATTAAATTGAGCGAAGAGCTTGAGTCAATTGAATTATATCTGGATTTGGAGAAACTTCGTTTTGAAGATAAATTTGATTTTAAAATTAATTTTGATGAAGATATTGACCCTGATTTGATAAGTATTCCTCCAATGTTGATTCAACCTTATTTGGAGAATGCCATATTACACGGTTTAATGCCCAAAAAAGAAAAAGGATTGTTATTATTATCGTTTAATTTATTAGAGAAAAACACGATTTTATGTGCTATTAAGGATAATGGTATTGGAAGAGAAGAAGCAAATAAAATCAATGTGTTGAGAAAGAAGCACAGATCAACCGGCATGAAAAATATTGAAGAACGCCTTGAAATCCTCAATAAAATGAATCGATCAAATATGAAGGTGAAAATCATCGATCTTTATGATCAGAAAGGTGAAGCATCAGGCACTCAGGTTGACCTGTATATTCAGTATAAATGAATCTTCCCCCGAGTGCTCGGGGTGGGAAATATAACCCTATTAGATCCCGACATGCTTCTGCCATAGGCATCGCTTCGCGAGCAGTCGGGATCAGTTCGTCTTAATGATTTTAATGCGTCTGCGACTTTTAAAATCATAGTCTCACTGATTTTTTATAATATTTCTTTTCTTGAAGTAATTTCTTTTGTAATTTTATCAGGCTTTCCGTTAACGAGAATATAATGACTGATACAATAAAAGCCGTCATTGTTGACGATGAAAAGAAAAGTATTTTAACGCTGAGTAAGCTGCTGGATGTTTATTGCCCTAATGTTAAGGTAATTGGGACTGCTCAAACCGTTAGTGAATCTATTGAAACCATTAACTTTCTAAAGCCTGATCTGGTATTCCTTGATATATCTCTGCCTGATGGTGATGGATTTGATGTTTTAGAGAATGTAGGCCACCGGTCTTTTGAGGTGATATTTACAACAGCTTCTGATAAATTTGCAATTAAGGCTTTTGAGTTTTCCGCTATCCATTACTTGTTAAAACCAATTAATTTTAAAGAACTACAACATGCTGTTGAACGTTTTGAACAAGTCAGGGGGGATAATATGTTAAATGAGAAAGTCAGCATTTTAAAAGACAGCTTAAATAAAAATTATAAAAAGATTATCCTGCCTTCAGCCGAAGGGCTTATCATGAAAGACCTTGATGATATTATTCGTTGTGAAGCAGATAGCAATTACACTATCTTTTTCTTCAGGAACAAAGAAAAGCTGCTTATTTCCAAATCCCTTAATAATTTTGAAAAAATATTAACTGATATTCATTTCTGCAGAATACACAATAAACATCTTATTAATCTAAAATATGTGGAAAGATATATTAAGGGTAAAGCCGGGTATGTTGTTATGCAGGATGAAAGCCACGCTTATGTGTCGGAAGGCAGGAGAGCTGATTTTATTGCCAGCTTAAAGGATTATGGCCGTTCACTGTTATAAACTCTGAGCTCAGTATTTTGCAAAATTATATTTTTCTAAATCGCAAGTTATTGTTTAGAACAAATTAAACCAAATTGGAATGATGGAATATTGGGAAAGCATCATAATATCAGGCAATTATTTTTCCACTATTCCATGTAAATATTTTAAACATATCATTTGGGGTTTGATTTTACCAAAAGATTAAAATTACTGAGTTCGGAAATTAATCTTTCCACTTCTATTCACTCATTCATATTCCCCATTCACTCATTCATTTTACTATCTCAATAATTAATGATTGGTATTGGGTTGATTCGAATGTAATTTTAAATCAAAATTCATATTTTTTATTAAATTAATCTTAAAAAATGGAGGTTGCTATGTTTTACAAAAAAAAATTATTTGTTGCTGCACTGACTTTTACGGTGTTTTTAACGACTATATTTACCAATGCCCAGACGATTATTGTCGTGTTGAAAATACCGCCGCCAAACCAGTGTCATGCTGAGGATCTGTGGCAATTGACCCTTACAAATACTTCACAGGAATTTTACAATGTTTACCTGTATGGAACGGTAGAAGAAGCAGGTGCGGGATTGATTGTTGAAGGCACGAGTGCTGCGTTTGAACTACCGGCTAATTTTTCAGGCCCTGTTAACCCAGGCGATCTGGATCCCGCAGATGTGGGATATACAAATGGCGATTATGAGGAAATAGTTATGAGAACCGGGACACTGCCGGCAGGAACCTATACCATCTGTATATATGTAAAAGATTATGAAACAGATGAAGAATTAGGGCACGAGTGTATAATCATGCATATCATGCACCCTTCCCCGCCGGAACTTATTTCTCCTATTGACGAAACAATAATAGAAGAAGGCCTGCCGGTTTTTGTGTGGATGCCGCCGATGCCACTACCACCGGGCGATATGATCACTTATCAGCTGACCATCATGGAAATTCTGGACGACCAGACAGCAATAGAAGCAATGGAAGCCAATCCCGCCTGGTTCAAAGGTCGAAATAAAGGATCAGGTGGTACTGGTACATCATACCAGTTTCCTATTTCTGCCAGGGAGTTTGAGCAGGGTGTAACATACGCCTGGCAAATAACAGCTTTTATAGGAGATTTTGATGATACTGAGGATTGGATGATTGGCGGGAGTGAGGTGTGGGAGTTCACTTATAGTCATAAAATTATTCAATTTAAATTAAAACTTCTAACCCCCGGATTAATTGAAGAAATAGAAGATCCATATCCATTGTTTTCCTGGAGTATATCTGATAATATAGAAAATTATTATGACATCAATTATACTTTAAAAATATTTGAAACGGATATAACTTCAAAACCAATAGATTATTCAGTAGAAAAACCTGATGTAATGTCAGTAGAAAAACCTGATGTAATGATAGAAACACAGAATACCTTTTATCAATATTCCAGGAATGACATGGCTTTCAAACAAGGAAAATCTTATGTATGGTGGGTAGAAGCTACAATAGAGAACCGTATTATAGTACCTGATTCTGCTAATATTATTTTCTATCGTTTTTAATATTTATGATTTTGGGATTGATTGTATTCAATTTATTGAATGTATATCAGATTGATACAATAAAATAAATATATTTAATAAACCAGGGCGGGGCTAACAACCCCGCCCATTTCATTTCACTCCCTCATTCATATTCCCTATTCACTAATTCATATTCCTGTCTTAATAGTTTATCATTGATAATGGCCTGGTTTGAATGTAACTTTGATTCAAAACGACAAACTAATAAGTACAAGTAGTAATTAATTTTTATGGATACGTAGGAAATCATGAAGTATTTTGTTTCTCATATAATAATAATACTGTTCTTACTTCCAAATGTGGTTTATGGACAGACAAATTCATCACCTGTTCAGTTCCATGGCAGTAACAGGGCTTTTGGCCAATATGCCAACCGGCAGGGTACAAATTCACAAATACCGGCTTCATTCTGGCGAAATGACCTGAATATGACCCTGACTGTTTACGGCATACCCATTTCGTCAAGATTTTTTATCACCTCCGAGCAAAGTGATTACAGGCAAAGTATAAATAATTTCAGGATATATTTTGATCTGAAAGCGCTTGCAATAAACAAAGCTAAAGTTTTAGCCAAAAATAAGGCAAAAGGTTTGGCTAACGAAAAAGCACCGGGGTTTATGCGTTTTCTTTCCAACTTCAAAACATTTGAGGTGGGAAAATGCCGGCCCAATTACAGCGACTTAACACTAAAAGGTATTTCAGTTTCCGGGGTAAATATTGAGTTTACACCCGGGAAGTTTTATGCTGCCTTTTCCACCGGTCAGGTTAAAAGACCTATTAAACCTTCTGAAATAACCAGGCCCACTTACAAACAAAATTTATTATTCGGCAAGATTGGTGTTGGTAAAAAGAGAACAACACACCTTTACTTTACATTTATGCAGGTTGAAGATGATGTTAATTCTCTCCCTGCCTCTCCGGAAATTTATACTTATAATGTAAAACCTCAGTCAAACTTTGTGCTGGGGACTGAGGGAAAACTCTCTTTTTTCAAAAAGAAATTCACAGTAGAAGGCGAAGCTGCTGTTTCTTTGTTTACTCGTGACATGCGTAGTCCTGCATTCATTGAATATATTACCGAAGTTCCATCCTGGCTGACAAATTATCTGAAGCCTAATCTGAGTAGTTCGGCGGATTATGCTTATGCTGTAAAATCAATCATTAGGTTACCAACCACTAAGTTATCCGGTGGCGTCAGGATGGTTGGTCCCGGTTTTACAACCCTCGGCAATCCTAATCTAATTACTGACAGGCTGACTTATGACGGCAGGATTGACCAGACTTTCGCAAAAAAAAAGCTATCCTTTTCTGTTTATTTCAGGCAAAATAAAGATAACCTGATCAACTGGAAAAAATCCACCACCACCACAACTGCCTATGGTATAACTGCAGGATTCAGGTTTAAGAAAATCCCATATTTGCAGTTTAGTTACACAACGAATTTTCAGAAAAACGATAACGACAGTTTGAAAATGGAAAACGCAGTTCATGTGTTCTTCCTGTCAACAGGTTACAATTATAAGATTGGTAATCTGAGATCAATGACCAGTTTTAATTTCTTCTGCCAGAATACCGAAATAATAATTGATACCCTGATAGGCGGATCCCAAAACCAAACCTATACGCTGAATGAAACGCTTAGTTTTAAGATTCCATTGAGTTTGTCAGGAGGGGTTAGTTATAATAAATCGGAATTTTCAGGACAAAAAAGGGATATTCTGTCTTTGAATTTAAGCGGTACGCATAGTGCTTTCAAGAAGAAGTGGAAAAACACGCTGGGTGTAAGATACTCAAACCAGTTAAATGAGCAAAAGAAAATCGGTCTTTACTGGAATTCCGGATTTAAACTTTGGAAGGGTGGTGACCTTGATATCCGCATAGAAGAAAACATTTTCAGGGACAAGACTCAAGTTATAAATAATTATGATGAGTTTATAGTTAGAGCAGCTCTGTTGATTAAATGGTAAGGGGTTAATGATAATTACTACTTTCCTGACTTTGACAGTAAAAATTTATAACCCGCAATATTTTATTTCCGTGTTGGCCACTAGCAGTGGAATTGGAGGTGGCTAATTCTTACAGGCTGATTCTCTGAATAATTAAACAGATCACTAATTACAATATATTACTATTGGTGTCCTATCGGATATTTCCTTTTAGTATCCAATTTGTATAAAATTCGTCTGTAGCCTCCCAGGCTTTGGAGTATTCAGTCAGGTTAATTAATGTATCCCCCGAAAATTTATGGTAATAAGATATATGCATAGAAGGCATCCAAGACCAGTAATCAATAGAACTCCACATTTTACTTGTATCAATTATTTCAGTATTGCATTAAGCATTGGCATGAAAAATCAGCGCAAATAAAATAGATATAACAATAAACCTTTTCATAATTTAGATTTGTTAAAATATTTGGATCATAAAGATATAGAATAATCACTTAAGCGTTTCAATTATTAAATACAGTCTCTACTTAATATTTGCTCATGGCATTTTAAGCATTTACCGTCCTGACTCAAGCCGAGTGTTTCCGTATAATATCCACTTCGCTTAATTACTATACGACCGCAGTTTTTGCATTTTGTATTTTGTCCTTCATCACTTCGGATATTTCCAAGATAAACGTAATTCAGCCTTTCCTTTGCTATGGTAAATAGTTTCATAAGCTTATCAACGGAAGTGGCTTCTTTTGTCATTTTATACATTGGATGATATCGTGAAATATGCAAAACAGTATCTTCTCCCAATTCATTCCTGATCCATTCGACCATCTGCTTAAATTCCTCTTCCTTATCGTTGGTATCGGTTATGGCCAGGTTTGTAATTTCAAAATGTTTACCCGATTGTTTAATCTTTTTTAGGGTGTCTAAAACAGGTTCTAATCTTGATGAAGTGAATTTTTTGTAAAAATCTTCATTGAAGGCTTTCAGGTCAACGCTGAAGGCATCCATGTAAAGCATAAGTTCTTCAAGTGGTTCAGGGTTAATAAATCCATTGGTGACCATTACGTTTTTCAAACCCTTATCCTTAGCCGGTTTTGCAATATCAAGCATATACTCATACCACACTGTGGGTTCGTTGTACGTATATGCAATTCCGAAATTGTCTTGCCGGTTTTTGGCCTGGTTTACAATTTCCTGAGGTGAAACTTTTTTAAGGTAACCAAATTCCTCAACACCTGATTGCGATATCTCCCAATTCTGACAAAACTTACAATGAAGGTTGCATCCGACACTTCCCACTGAATAAATTGTCTTTCCTGGATAAAAATGATAGAGCGGTTTTTTTTCAATCGGATCGAAATGCAATGAACATACCCGCTCATAATTAACTGAATAAAGCTTCCCATTTTCATTTTTACGAACCTTGCATAATCCAAAATTCCCATCACTGATGATACAATTATGCGGACAAAGCGAACATTGTACCTTGCCATTCAGGTTTTTATAAAAGGAAGCCTCTTTCATCCTAAACATTCCTTAGTGTGTTCTTTGTGATTTTGTGTCTTTGTGGCCTGAACACTTTGCCACTAAGTCACCAAGACTCTAAGAAATCACAAAAATGTATACATAATATAATTTGCATTTATCAGTTTCCTGAACTTGCATCTATTTATTGATCTGTAAAGTTAAAGAAATTAATTGGGATTTTGAAGGGAATTAATACGGTCGGTCATTCGATGATAATGGGATCCTTCCCAATAAACCTTTTCGCATTTTGTGCACCGGTAAAATTTCTTAAAATATTTTATGGTTTTTGGTTTTAATTTATTTATAATTTTTGCTTTATTAACAACCTTAATGCTTCCATTACATTCAATACACCGGTTAAAAGGTTTGAAATTATCTGACAAGTTGAACCGGTTAATGACCTCTGTTAACTGTTCTTTTGGTCTTTGCGACCGTAACCAATAGCCGTGGGTAACAAGTCTGTTTTTTAGAATCCCGATGTCTCTTGTCAGGATAATTCTT
>JAUVJI010000140.1 GCA_030596605.1 Bacteroidales bacterium | reverse complement strand
AATCAATAAAAAAAGCAGTTTGGATGTATAATAATGATAAACCACATAGTGCTTTAAATGGATACACACCAGTAAACTATATAAAAAGATTAGTAAAAAAGGTCAACGCTATTTAGGCATGGACAACAATTAACACTTAACTTTTAACTATTAACTTTTAACTTATTTCCTATGGGCGGCTTTTTTGGTACAATTTCAAAATCCGATTGTGTAAACGATCTATTTTACGGAACAGACTATAACTCACACCTTGGAACAAAACGGGGCGGGATGGCAGTTTCAAACTCCAGTGGCTTTGTGCGGGCCATTCACAACATTGAGAATTCCTATTTCAGGACCAAATTTGAATCCGATCTTCCCAAATTTCATGGGAATAGCGGTATCGGTGTCATCAGTGATACTGAGAGCCAACCCATTCTTATCAATTCCCATCTTGGTGAATTTGCCATTGTATCGGTAAGTAAGATCAACAACATTGAAGAGCTTACCAAAAGGGCGTTAAAACAATACCGCCATTTTTCTGAAACCAGCACCGGCGAAACAAATCCATCCGAACTGATTGCTATGCTGATTGATGAAGAAAAATCATTTGAAGAAGGCATTGAAAATGTATTTGACAAAATCAAAGGGTCCTGTTCCCTTCTGATACTTACAAAAAAAGGTATTTACGCAGCACGTGATAAATGGGGAAGAACACCCATCATTCTCGGAAAAAAAGATGGAGCTTTTGCCGTCAGTTCAGAATCATCATCCTTTGATAACCTGGGATTTGAGATTGATAAATTTCTGGGGCCGGGAGAAATTCTTTTTTTAACAGCAGAGGAATATGAGCAAAGAAGAGCACCCAATAAGCAGATGCAAGTATGTGCATTCCTGTGGGTTTATTACGGTTATCCCAGTTCAGAATATGAAGGGATCAATGTAGAAGAAAGCCGCTACCGTTGCGGGGCTGCTTTGGCAAAGAAGGATAACATCGAAATCGACTTTGTATCGGGCGTTCCTGACTCAGGTATAGCTCATGCCATCGGTTATTCCAATGAAAAGCAGATACCATACAAACGGGCTTATGTAAAATACACACCCACCTGGCCCAGAAGTTTTATGCCGCAAAACCAGGAAGTACGCGACCTGGTGGCTAGAATGAAGCTGATCCCGGTAAAATCCATCATCAATGATAAAAAAATCGCGATCTGCGATGATTCCATTGTAAGGGGAACTCAACTGCAGGATAATGTCAAGAACCTGTATGAGTATGGCGCTAAAGAATTACATATTCGCCCGGCTTGTCCCACTTTAATTTTCCCTTGCGAGTTCCTGAACTTCTCGCGCTCGCGCTCCACTCTCGATTTGGCAGGAAGGAAAGCCATTAAAGAATTGGAAGGAGTTGAAGACAAGCATTTGGATGAATATGCAACTCCCGGTACTGACAGGTATTATGCAATGATTGATCAAATAAAGGAGAAGATAGGTGCTACTACCCTTCAATATCAGCATCTGGATGATCTCGTTGAAGCTATTGGTCTACCCAAAGAAAAATTATGTACCCATTGCTGGGATGGATCGAGTTGTTTTTAATCAAACAAGTCTATTTTGCTTAAAATTTTATTCAAACCATGCTCGCACCTCTTCGATCTTGAGAGAAGGTATTTTTAATTTCATCTTTTTACGAAGTCCGCCAAGGTCATTGAATAGTTTATTGGGATTGGCTTTTTTCAGGTCGTCCAGCATAGAAAATCCTGCTTTCCGAATAACAGGAATCCATTCAGCAGGAATACCGAATTCAATAAATTCTTCGTCTGTTGTGGCCAAAACTTTCTTTTCAGGCCTCATCTGTGGGAAAAATAAAACATCTTGTATTGATGATTGATTTGACATGACCATTGCCAGGCGGTCGATACCGATTCCAAGTCCTGCAGTAGGTGGCATACCATATTCCAGTGCCTTTAAGAAATCTTCATCCAGAACCATGGATTCATCATCTCCCCTTTTTCCCAATTCAAGTTGTTCTTCAAATCGTTTACGCTGGTCAATCGGATCATTTAGCTCAGAAAAAGCATTGCATATCTCCTTGCCATTACAAATCGCTTCAAACCTTTCCACCAATCCCTCTTTACTTCTGTGCTTTTTAGCAAGCGGCGACATCTCAACCGGGTAGTCGGTAATAAAAGTCGGCTGGATTAAATTCGGTTCAACCGTTTCCCCAAATATCTCATCAATTAATTTACCTTTTCCCATGGAGGCATCCACCTCCACTCCTACCCTTTCAGCTACTTCAATCAACTCATCTTCATTCATTTCAGAAATATCAATGGTGGTATATTCCTTTATCGCATCATACATCGAAATCCTTTTCCATGGCCGTTTGAAGTCAATTTCTTTATCCTCAACTTTAACTTTTGTGGTTCCATGCATATCCAACGCAATTTTTTCCACCATCTCCTCCACCAGGTCCATCATCCAGTCATAATCCTTGTATGCTACATATAACTCCATTTGGGTAAACTCCGGATTGTGAAAACGGTCCATTCCTTCATTCCTGAAATCTTTCGAAAACTCATAAACACCATCATATCCTCCTACGATCAGCCTTTTTAAATAAAGCTCATTGGCAATACGAAGATAGAGAGTCATGTCCAGTGTATTGTGAAAAGTTTTAAAAGGACGAGCAGCAGCACCACCATATAAAGGTTGTAATATGGGAGTTTCAACTTCCAGGTATCCTTTTTCATTCAGAAACGAACGCATTGAGTTCATCAAAGTTGTTCTTTGAACAAAAACGTCCTTAACCTGATGATTTACAATTAAATCGAGGTAACGCTGACGATATCGCTGTTCAGGATCTGTAAAAGCATCCCAGATCTTATCCTCTTTTTCTTTTACAACCGGGAGTACTTTAAGCGATTTTGACAACAATTTAAATTCTTTCACATGAATGGTCGTTTCTCCCATTTGGGTAGTAAACACATAGCCTTTCACACCAATGATGTCACCTATATCCAGCAGCCTTTTAAAAACAATATTGTATAGCGATTTATCCTCACCCGGGCAGATTTCATCTCTTTTAAAATACAACTGTATCTTTCCACTCGCATCCTGTATTTCGGTAAAAGAGGCTGCCCCCATGATCCGGCGTTGCATGATCCGGCCTGCAATGCTCACATCCTGAAACAATGTATTGTCTTTCGGAAAATTTTCATGAATTTCATGTGAAGTTACATTTATCTCAAAAGTATCAGCAGGATAGGGATCAATTCCCAGCTTTTTTAATTCTTCTAATGATTGTCTTCGCAAAACTTCCTGTTCGCTTAATTCCATAGAATAGTATTTAGTAATTAGTATTTAGTACAAAGTACTAAGACAAATAAAACAAGGTGCAAAGATAGAAAAGTAGAAGAAAACGATTTGGACTAAATATTTAATTAACTTAAGTTTCGCACTTAAATAAACAAGGTGTAATTATCTGGAATATATCATTTTACACATGTAATTCTTCTCTGTGGTTCTTTGAGTCTTCTTTGAGGTTCTTTGTGATATAGCTGTTACACAGAGTTGCACGAAGAAGACACAGAGTTTCACAAAGGTTAGATTTAATTGAAATGGATATTATAAAACATTGATATTGTGTAATGTATGATATTTATATTTTTTTTAGTTTATTCAATATTAATCAATTAAGTGTTTGTGCGAATCTTGAGTAATTAATTAATAAGCAGTTTTTTCGAAAATACTTCTGAGTCCACTTTTAATTGAAAAATATAAATACCGATAGTAACACATGGTAACTTTATTTTAATTAATTCTTCATTATTCGGTATTACTCTTTCTGAAAATATTTCCCGACCACCCAAATCCATTAAAGAAATCCTTAGATCATCCACATTACGATCTTTAATCTTCACATAGATATAATCTGATACCGGATTGGGATAAATTTCAAACATTTGGATTTTATTATTTGAAATTGAATTTCCCTCTACAAATACTTCAGTCGAGATGAACTCACTTCCCTCCTGCCCTATATAAACTGCTTTTACTTTATATTCATGGGTGCCGGCAGGAACATTTACATCAGAAAATTCTATTGATGGAATTATTGCTGGATTTACAAGAGTATTATTCCTGTAAATGTTGTAACCTAAAAGTTCAAGGCTTCCGGGCCATATAGCTTCCTCCCAGGAAAGTACTACATCGCTTCCATTGACAGTTGCCGATAGATTTTGTGGAGGGTAAAGCTCAATTATTTCTGCTATATCAGGATTGATTCCAACTATCGCATCATGCTGAAAATCGAAATGACTGCCACCAGCCATCAATGAATCTAAATAATAGTAGCCATTATAAAATCCATTCCATCCCCAGTTAAAATGGAAAAAAGAAGTATCCTGGTAACCATCACAAACAAAAGTATGGCCGGCATTGGTCTGGCTATCAGCTCCGCCATAGATTAAAGGCCGTCCTTCATCCAATTCTGTTCTCAGCAATTCATTCCAATTACCTGTAAAAGAATCCCTCCAGTAAAATTGAGCATTATCTTGGTAATTGAAATAATCAACAAGGGCATCCCTTGCATCAAAATCGTAAGCACCTGTTCCATTCGGTGTTAAAATAGAGTTAATGCTGACAGCACAATGATAAAGCAATTCTGCTATGGCATCATTTTCTTCCTCAAGATGATAATTCATATTCAGCCAATCGTAAGTAGTATTTTCAAAATCAGCTTCCTGAACCCCATAAGATGTATAATATGAATTGGAGCCGGTTCCGTTTTTCGGGAAATTGTAATATTTCATTATCTGCCCCATGGCGGTTGCTACACAACCTGTCCATAAATAACCGCATGGCCCGTTTGTATCAGCAGGCATTTGAGAATTATAATAACAACCCTGGCTCCATGTAGTGTGGATCATTGGATCTACAATATCAAATTTCTTGTCTGGAAAAAAATCAGTTGATGAATATTTTAGCCATGCATGTTTGATTATTTTTGAAGGAGATAGTTTATTACTGATGGAATATACTATTTGCTCAGAATAATGATCCATCCAGTTTTCAAAGGCAGGTGGAAAGTCAATCCCGTTATAACTGTTTTCAAAAGAATATCCAAGAACCGGATAAACAGCATTTTCAGCTGAAACAATTACAAATCCTGCGTTAATATTAATAACATGATAAACAAGCGTGTTTTGATACAGAACTGAAAATTCTTCTCCAAAATTGATATTCTCTATTGTCTTAGTACTTCTTTCAGAATAAAAGTTTTTCGCCACCACTCTGGCGTTTCCGATTTTCACTTCTTCGGCGAAAATGACAATTGAGAATAGTAAGGCGAAAATCGATAGTAAAAGAGAACATTTCATTATCCAAATATTATATTTATTTTGCAGTTTTCAAAAATAACAAAAAATAATTAGCACAGTTTGAAGTTAGACAGGAGCTTTTATACACGAGATTCAGTTACACAAATTGCCAGGGAGTTGTTGGGTAAATATATTTATACTAAGTTCGATGGGGAAATAACGGGAGGTATGATTACTGAAACCGAAGCCTATGAAGGCATTACCGATAAAGCCTCACATGCCTATAATAACTGCAAGACCAAGCGAACCGAGATCATGTTTGCTGAAGGAGGAGTTGCATATGTGTACTTATGTTATGGCATTCATCATTTATTCAATATAGTCACCAACACCGAGAATATTCCTCATGCCATATTAATAAGAGGTATTTATCCAACCGAAGGGATCAAGATGATGGAAAAGAGAAAAGGCAAAACATTCTCAATCAAAGGATTTTCAGATGGACCGGGTAAAATCTCAAAAGTTTTAGGAATTCAAGTCCAAAATACAGGTGAAAATCTGATTGGTAAAAAAATCTGGTTGGAAGACAGGGGATTTAAAATAGAAAAGAATAAAATTATTACAGGATCTCGAATTGGTGTGGATTATGCGGGAGAAGATGCAAAACTGCCTTACAGGTTTCTGGTTAAAAGTAAAACGATCCAACGAGGAATAAAAAAAGCCCGGTAAACTTTACCAGGCCCCTTAATTCTTTATTGCTTGTGCTTATTTAACAGTTCCTGATAAATCAGCTCCAGCTTTGAATTTTACTACTTTTTTAGCGGCAATTTTAATTTCTTTGCCTGTTTGTGGATTTCTTCCAGTTCTTGCAGCACGTTTTGCTACTGAGAATGAACCAAATCCTACTAAAGCGACCCTGTCGCCTTTTTTCAGAGCCTTTGTGGTTGCACCTACAAATGCATCCAATGCTCTTTTGGCATCAGCTTTTGTTATGTTAGCGTCAGCTGCCATTGCGTCAATTAATTCTGCTTTGTTCATTTTTTCTATTTTTAAAATTGTTAATGGCTGCAAATATACGCTATTTCTACAAAAAAGCAAGTTTATATCGCTAAAACCCTTGATTTTGTTAATAATTCAGCGATTTTGTTAATAACTTCGGCTCTGAAAGCCTTTATTTAAAGGGTTTTTCAAATTATTTACCTTAGCTGAATATGTTATTTTCAAGTTAAAATGTGGAAATTTTACCTGCATTCCAGGCATTGGATATTTGAAATCCCTTCAAAAAATCTTCGATATTCATTCGCTTTTTGCCTTCAATCTGAATTTCTATAATATTGATAAAACCATCTTCACAGCCTATCATTAAAAAGCTTTTATTGTCAGTTAGGATGGAACCCACATTAAATTCTGTTTTTCGTATACCTGTTGCTTTTTCAGCTCTATAAACCTTGATAATTCTTGTATCGCCATCAGGTGAGATAAGATTAGTAAATGAACAGGGATAAGGACTTAAACCTCTGATGAAATTATAAATATCTGTCAAACCTTTATTCCAGTCAATTTCGCAATCTTCTCTGAAAATTTTAGGAGCCGGCTTTAACGATAGATTTTGATCAATAAGACTGTCTTGTGGAACGATATTCAAACTATCATTCTCAATAGCTCTTACAGTTTGTAAAACAAGCAAAGCCCCTTTAAGCATCATCCGGTCATGTAAATCACCGGCATTTTTGTTTTGATCAATATTTATTTTTTCAGTAAAAATTATTTTTCCCGTATCTATTTTCTCATCTATAAAAAAAGTAGTTAAACCGGTTACTTTCTCACCGTTGATAATGGCCCAATTGATAGGGGCTGCACCCCTGTATTGTGGTAAAAGGGAAGCATGAAGATTAAATGTTCCAAGTCGTGGCATTTGCCATACAACTGCGGGTAGCATACGAAAAGCAACCACAATAAATAAATTCGCCTTCAAAGAATAAAGTTGAGAAATAAAATCAGGGTCTTTTAAATTTTTTGGTTGGAAAACAGGAAGATTATTTTCCAATGCATATTCCTTTACTGGGGAGTATTTCATTTTTTGGCCTCGCCCTGAAGGTTTGTCGGGTGATGTAACCACTCCCACAACTGAGTATGGAGCCCTGAGAAGTATATCCAGACTAGGAACTGCAAAATCAGGCGTTCCCATAAATACTATTTTCAATTTTTTCCTCATCAATAACAAGTGACAAAAAAACCTGTTCGAAAGGAACAGGTTGAGTTATCGTTTATATCGTTTACAATTCGCCAAGATTAGCCTTGGCCCTTGCAAGATATTTATCTATATCCCTGGCCTCCCTTGATTTTGGCCAATCCTTTTTAAGTTTTTCGTATGTATCCCTGGCTTTTTCCCAATCGCCCAAAATTTCATATGCCCATCCTGCTTTCAGTAAAAAGGCAGGTGCAACAAAATCATTGGGATTTTTATTTGCAGCATCATTATAATATTTAACCGCACTATTTATTTCACCTAATTGCATATAGGCATCTCCTATCGCACCCAATGCCATACCCGAAATTATTATATCATCTCCCGAAAATTTCTTCAAATAGTCAATGGCTTCTTCATACTCGCCTTTGTTCAGGTAGCAAATACCGGCATAATACCTGGCAAGGTTACCCACCTTGGAGGAACCATAGTCATCAATAATGTCGAGGAAACCATAACTTTCACCATCTCCATGCAAAGCCAGGTCGAGTGAATCTTTCTCAAAATATTTTTCGGCCTGAAAAATAGCTGCTTGCGCTGATTTTTCCTTTGGATCTGAAATAAACCTTTTATAACCAAAAAATATAATGATAACTGCAATAATGCCTACCACTACATAGGTGAGGATCTTTTGGTTTGACTCGATAAACTGTTCGGTTTTACTAAGTGCCGATTCTACCGCTTCTATCCGTTCTTCTGTTACGTCTTTCTTTTTTGCCATTGTCGATTTTCAATTTGGCCGCAAAGATATATTTTTTTCTAAAACAAAATAGAAATTACTTGATAAATTGCGCTATATGAAATGATACGGATTAAATCCTATTTAAATTAATCAATGGTTATTAATTTATAGGACGAAATATTACCTCCATATTCATATTTTAGAAAATATATACCCTTCGGAATGCCCCGTAATTTTATTTCAGTTTCATACTGATTGACTTGTTGATACTGTATTATTTCTCCTGTGGTATTGTATATTTCGACGGAAGCTGGAAACAAATCTGATTTTAAAATATATACACCATTACCAGGATTGGGATAAATACTTATCCTTTCTTTCAATAGCTGATCAGTTGAATTAATAAGCAATACTATCTCAATTGTAACATCCTCATCTATCAGATCAAAATCACCTGTTTGCATTGTATAACCGTATTTTGAAACAGAATAGTTATAATTACCCTCTTCATATCCTTCAAAAACAGCTTCACCACTTTCATCTGTATATCGGATTGTACCACTCATATTGATCTTAGCCTCCTCAACCGGTACAGTTCCCGGTTCCTCGGTAACAATAAAAGTAGCATTATATGATGGACATGCATCAGACTCTATCCATTCTTCACCGGTCATACCAGTTAAAAATCCATCATTTCCATTTTGAGTATCGGTGAGTAAAGTACCTCCACATTCGTTAAATTTAAAATAGGCTATTAGATTTTCATTCGCAGAACCTGTATAATTTGTACACATGTTCAATTGAATGGTTTCCATGTTAAGTGCTATATCCCAAACCCTAACTTCATCAATTATGCCTGAAAAATACTCGTAACCAACATCTTTTGTCCTTCCAATTTCAAAGGGTTGGTCATTTTGAGGAATTTCAAAATTCTTGCTGGCAACAGCTTTTTGCTCTCCATTTACAAAAATCTTTGCTTGTGTCATGTTATAAGTACAGGCTATATGAGTCCACTCCCCTGTCTGTAAATTGGCATTGTAGGTTTGTACCGGTTGCCAGCCAATTGTATTGCTATAAAATCCGAAAATAATTTCATCATCCGTTAATCTTATTTGGTAGGGATGAGCATTATTTCCAAAATTTTTGGATAAAATTCCTTGCGTCCCGGATAGTATTTCCGGTTTTATCCATGCCTCCAGAGTGATGGCATTCGTGAAATCAAAAGCACTTTCATTGGTAACTTCCACATAATCATCATACCCATCAAATTCCAGTGCCAGATTGCCGAAGGATAAAGAAGTTACTGTTATATAATCTTCCACTGAAATGATATCGGTTCCAAATGCATTTGCCACTTCAAGGGTGACGTCATAATTACCGGGATTATCATAACTTACTACCGGATTCTTTTCGTCGCTTGACTCAGGATCGCCACCTTCAAAAGTCCAACTCCATGAAGATGGACCTCCAAGCGAAGCATCATAAAATTGAATTTCTCCCCCGATACAAGCAACGGTTGTACTTGCATCGATGATAGCTGTAGGTTCATATATTGGCAAGCTAAAAGCTGTAATTTCTTCATTTCCAAAATGACCATCTGTTTCAACCAATATTGTGTTGTCACCATCGGTAAGCGAATAATTGCCAAAGAAAAATCCATCCAGATCAGTCATGATAAACTTATAACACCCAGCATCCACATCCAATTCAATATTATAAGTTGTATTATAATCATAACCACTCCCCTGCTGGATAACATTATTTTGATCATCGTACAAATACCAGGCTGTTCCAAAATAATTATCTGTTTCGAGATGTAGCATCACAGGTAAAACAACTTCAATCGCATCATCGAATGTGCCCATTGCCACATTATTGATTGGATTAAGATCTAATCCACCATTTACACTAGTAATGGTAATAGTATAATCATTGGTTCCCAGATCAGCATAATATACCTCAGGAATTTCTATTTCTGTGGCCTTGAATGGTTCAATTGTTTCTATATCCCAATTAAATGGAACGGGATCATCTCCATTGACAACAATTTCAAAATTAATAGATGAAATGTTTTCCGATCCATAGTTCCCCACTACCAGTTTTGCCTCAACATTTGAACAAGAAGACTCAGGTAGTTCAAGCATGTCGATACCAGCATCTACATCATATTCAAAATTCGTCAATACAGGTTCGCATCCATGCACATTGATAACTTCAATTTCATTTTCAGATATATAACTTACAATGCCAATATCACCCAATCGAACTGGAATATCATTTATACTTTCCGGAACGGTATAGTTAAAATATTCATCTATAAATGTCCCGCTAATAGTAGGAGATATTTCCTCACCCCACTGGCCCGTCAAATAATCACGAAACATATGCTGGTGCATATATTGGCCATCGGGTGTAATGGCATCAGGATTAAACCAACTGCTAAATTGTGGTCCTTTTACATTATTCTGAACCAGGGCAACATTTAGTTTATTGACTGACACAGGACTATTTCCTGTATAATAGGTTTCTACATGCACAGTCAGTTCACGGGTTTGAACATCCACTTCTGCTTCGCAGGCTATATTTACATAGGCAGCTTCTGTAAGTATTTGAGAAGCTAAGGTTTGCCAGTAATTAAGTTGCCATAAAAGGGTGTCATTAAAATAATGTCTGTTGATCATGCCCGTAGGCCATCCACTGATCCCAAAATAAGAACCCAGTTCATCTCCGTATCCAGTAGTATAATCAGGTTGGCCAGGATCAGGTAAAGCATAATAACCCTGGTGAAAGGCAATGCTAAAAGCATCATTGGGATGGACTGCTAAAAATTGCGCAACCTCTTTATGACCATATGGACACCAGCCACATGCGATCCCAGTGAATTCCTCAATAATTGCATTTTTGTTTTCCGGATTTGTACTTACGATCGTTTGCGATGAAACATATGTTGCTATTAAAACAACTGCGAATAAAAATAATGTTCTTTTCATTTTTTATAATTTGACTATTTTTACGTGTGACTAAAGTAAGTATTATTTTTAATTCGCAAACAATCATAAACTAAATTAGTAATCTAAGAGAAGAGTAGTTTCATATGAAGATTTTATCGCAGCAGGTTAAAGAAAGTTTGTTATCCCATTTATTAGAATTTGTTACCGACAATAAAAAACAATTATTTGAAAAAATAATACAGCACAGGACAAAACATATTACCGTTGTTATGGAGGATATCTACCAGGCTCATAATGCCAGCGCCGTTTTGCGCACCTGTGATTGTTTCGGTATTCAGGATATCCACATCATTGAAAACAAAAACAAATACGAAGTTAATCCTGATGTAGCGCTGGGTTCTTCCAAATGGTTAAACCTTATTAAACACAACTCGAAAGAAAACAACACTATAGATACTTTTAAAAAACTACGAAAGAATGGCTACCGGATTGTGGCTACTACACCGCATAAAAATGATTGTTTGCTTGAAGATCTGGATATTGATTCAAAATTTGCCCTTGTTTTCGGAACAGAATTGGAAGGCTTGTCAGAAGTTGCAATAAATAATGCGGATGAGTATGTTAAAATCCCAATGTATGGATTTACAAAAAGTTTTAATATTTCCGTATCTGCTGCAATTATGTTGCATTACTTAACTGAAAAACTTAAGAATTCAAAAGTAAATTGGGGTTTGAAAAAAAGTGAAATTATTGATATAAAATTGAATTGGATTAGACAAGTTGTAAAAAGTTCGGAACAAATTGAAAAGAAGTTCCTAAAAAATTCATAATTTTACAAAAAATTCAATTATTCACATATAAAAAATAGCTTATGGGAAAAGGGGACAAAAAAACTAAACGTGGTAAAATTATAAAAGGAAGTTATGGTGTAAGAAGACCAAAGAAAAAGAAAAGTAATTTTATTCCGGATGAAAAACCAGCAGCTAAAAAAACCAAAAAAACAGTAAAGGAGGAACCTAAGACAACAAAGAAACCGACTACTAAAAAAGCAGCTGTAAAGAAAAAAGAAGAAACTCCAAAAGCAACTGCTAAAACAACTACTACAGCCAAAAAAGCAACAACAAAGAAAACGGAAGTAAAAAGCGAAGAAAAAAAAGAAGTTAAGAAAAAAGAAAAAAAGTAAGGTTTTGGGTTTAGTGTTTGAACGAGTGAATAGCAGGATATTAGAAATTTCCTGCTATTTTTTTAAAGGCTTTTCCCCGTTCTTCAAAATTTTCAAACATATCGTAACTTGATGCTGCAGGTGACAATAGGCAGATGTGGTTGGGTTTTGTGTAATTCTTTATTATTTCATGTATATCTTCAAAGTTATCGACAAAGAAATATTTTTGCCAATCTT
>JAUVJI010000168.1 GCA_030596605.1 Bacteroidales bacterium | reverse complement strand
GATCGCTACCGGAATAACAACAGAGATCAGAAATTTTATCAAAATGGTTTGTGAAGAGATCAATGTTGAGATTGAGTTTTCCGGTAAGGGCAAAGAAGAAAAGGGAATTATTGCAAAAAACAATAATCCGGAATTATCCCTCACACCCGGGCAGGTCATTGTTGAAGTAGATCCAAATTATTTTCGTCCGACAGAAGTAGAGCAGTTGATTGGTGATGCCTCAAAAGCAAAAGAAAAGCTTGGCTGGCAGCCAAAGTATTCTCTGCGTGAACTCATCGGTGAAATGATACAGGCCGACCTGCTTATTGCACAAAGGGAACAATTACTTAAAGACAAGGGATTTCCAATACAAAACCAGTTCGAATAATAAATCAGAAAGAATGAATAAAAACGCCAGGATATATATTGCCGGTCATATGGGCATGGTGGGTTCCGCCTTGATGCGAAACCTGCAAAAAAGGGGTTATAATAATTTTATTTCACGCAGCCTTGAAGAACTGGATTTGACCCGCCAGAGTGATGTGGAGGCCTTTTTCGAAAAAGAAAAACCGGAATACGTATTGGATGCAGCCGCAAAAGTTGGTGGAATCATGGCCAACAACATTTTGCGGGCACAGTTTATTTATGAGAACATCATGATACAGAATAACATCATCCATTCATCTCATAAATATGGTGTAAAAAAATTACTGTTTCTGGGAAGCTCCTGTATTTATCCTAAAGATGCACCCCAGCCACTGAAAGAAGAAACCCTTCTTACCGGGCTCCTGGAGCCCACCAATGAGCCTTATGCCATTGCCAAGATCTCCGGAATTAAAATGTGTGAAAGCTATTTCAGGCAATATGATAGCAATTTCATCTCTGTAATGCCTACTAACCTATATGGCCCTAACGATAATTACGACCTGGAAAAATCACACGTATTGCCTGCCCTGATCCGCAAAATTCACCTCGGAAAATGCCTTGAAAATAATGACTGGAATGCTATTGCAGACGACCTGAACAAAAATCCAATCGAAGGAATTGATGGAGATAATTTAGCAGATAAGGGTGGTAGAAAAAAGGTTTTAGATATAATAGCAAGATATGGTATCGCAACAGCAAACCAGTATCCAGTATCCAGTATCCAGTATCCAGTATCCATTAAGTTATGGGGTAGTGGTGAGGTTTTCCGTGAATTCCTCCACGTAGACGATATGGCAGATGCCTGTGTGCATATCCTCCAAGAAGTGGATGCAGAAATGTTGTATACAAAAATGCAGCAGACCCATATAAACATTGGTACAGGGGTAGATCTTAGCATAAGAGAGCTGGCAGAATTTGTAAAGGATATTGTTGGTTTTAAAGGAGAAATTCTCTGGGACACTTCCAAACCTGATGGAACCTATAAAAAGCAGTTGGATGTTCGGCTTCTTAATAAACTAAACTGGGAATATAAATTATCACTGAAAGAAGGAATTGAATCCGTATACAAAACCTATCTCAATAAGTAAGCTGGTGAGCAATAATAATTTGGAATTTGCACATTCTATCAGTCCTCAGAACAAACTTTTCGATCTGAAGCTAAAAGAGATTTGGCGATATCGAGATTTGTTGGTGCTTTTTGTTCGTAGGGATTTTGTGTCCAAATACAAACAAACCATTTTGGGTCCGGCATGGTTCTTCATACAGCCACTCTTCCAAACCATCATGTTCACTTTTATTTTCGGGAATGTTGCCGGTTTATCAACAGATGGTGCTCCAAAGGGCATATTTTACCTGGCAGGGGTTACCTCCTGGAATTATTTTGCAAACTGTTTGCGTACAACATCAAATGTATTTACAGTAAACGCAAACCTTTTCGGTAAGGTATATTTCCCGCGAGCTGTTATACCCATATCTATTGTAATCAGCAATCTTATACAGTTCGCCATTGGAATGGTATTGTTTTTAATTGTTTATGCCTATTACATTATAATCGGCACGAATATCCAACCCAATATTACTTTACTTCTTTTCCCCTTACTGGTAATCATGATGGGGGTTATGGGGTTGGGATTGGGTATGTTGGTTTCGGCCATGACAACTAAATACCGCGACATGCAGTATCTCATACAATTTGGGATTCAACTACTAATGTATGCCACACCGGTTATTTATCCAATTTCTGCCATACCTCAAAAATACCAATGGGTCATTATGGCCAATCCAATGAGTGGCATTATTGAAGTATTTAAGTATAGTTTTTTGAGTACCGGCTCAATTTCATGGCCCCTTCTGACTTATTCTGCAATATTTACGGTCCTGATCTTTATTTTTGGGTTGATGGTATTTAATAAGACGGAAAAGAATTTTATGGATACTGTATAAAAAAGAAGACAGAAGACAGTAGTCAGAATTCAGAAGATTTTGTAATTCAAAATTCATAATTATAATATTGTGAAGCCCATCATTAAAATAGAAAACCTGAGTAAGCAATACCGATTGGGGGTTGTGGGTACAGGAACTTTAAGTAATGACTTGAAAAGATGGTGGTATCGTACGCGGGGTAAAGAAGATCCTTTTTTAAAAATTGGAGAAACAAATGATAGAAGTGTAAAGGGTGATTCCGAGTATGTGTGGGCACTTAAAGATATCAACCTGGAAGTTATGCCTGGCGAGGTGTTGGGAATCATTGGTAAAAACGGAGCGGGTAAAAGTACCTTATTAAAAATATTATCGAAGGTAACCGGCCCAACAACAGGCCAGATTCATTTTGATGGAAGGATCGGAAGCCTTCTGGAGGTGGGTACCGGGTTTCATCCCGAGTTAACTGGACGGGAAAACATTTTTTTAAATGGAGCTATCCTGGGAATGACCAAGACAGAAATACGTTCTAAGCTAGATGAAATTGTTGATTTTAGTGGAGTTGAACGATATATTGATACCCCAGTTAAAAGATATTCCTCCGGTATGATGGTACGCCTTGGGTTTGCTGTGGCAGCCCATCTTGAGCCTGAAATTTTAGTTGTGGATGAAGTCCTGGCCGTAGGCGATGCTGAATTTCAAAAAAAAGCAATCGGAAAAATGCAGGATGTGAGTGCAAATGATGGACGGACGGTTTTGTTTGTGAGTCATAATATGGGAAGTGTTAGAAATCTCTGTCAAAATGGAATAATATTAGAAAATGGCAAGGTTTCGGTAACAGGAAATATTAACCATGTGGTAGATCAATATATAAATAACCAAATACAAAGTTTTGATATCAATTTTGTAAATATTAACAATTCCTTTCGGAAAATTAACACCATAAAGCAATTAGAGTTTATATCAATACAAAGGTTAAACGATTACTTAATCGCGGTTGATGAACCACTTAAAATAAAGATAAGACTTAGAAATAATGGTGATATTAAAAATGCTCGTTTAATCGGAATGTTAAATTACGTAGATGATACTCGGATTGGATTGTTTATTTCAAAAACCTTCAGCGTTCCTCAATCCAAAAAGGAATTTACCGTACAAGTCAATGTATATGACCATAATCTTTCTAAGGGTAAATACTACTTCGATTTTAATATCGGGACGGGTAATTTTTCTACTGCTATAACTGATTATGATTTGGTTTATAAAACCGTTACATTCGAAGTAGAATATTTAAATGCAAAGACGAAGCAACATATCGTTAAATGGAACCATAATTGGGGTAGAAATTGTTATCAAAATGTTGAGTTAAAAATTATTAATTAATGAATTTCTTTGCAAGATCATTAAGGCGTCTTATTGGCACTAACAGGATTATTAACCAGAATACATCCGTTATTAATATTCTTGAAGGTCAAAATAGGCTAATACAGGAGATATATAATGCAAATGTCTTTAATAGTAGTATTGAGGGCTCATCCTGGCTAAAAGATAAATCTTTTTCACCCGGCAGGTGGGCGGTTGATTATTCCTGCCTATATATTCTTTACCGCATTCTTAACGATATGAAACCAAATTCTATCATTGAGTTTGGGCTTGGCCAATCAACTAAGATTTTATATCAATATGCACAGGCGTATAACGCTGAATTGGTAACATTTGAACACGATAAGAATTGGATTGATTTCTTTTCTAATTCAATAACAAATTACGATGAATCTTTCATATCACTTGTTGAAACAGAGACTGTAACATATAAGGGGAAAAACTCACTCCGGTTTCAAAAAGAATATCTTGATTCTGTTAATGAAGGTATTGAGTTGGTTTTCCTTGATGCTCCTTTTGGGTCAAAAAGATATTCAAGAATTCAAATTTTAGATATGTTGCCTGAAAAATTAAACAAGAACAATTTTTGTATCCTTATGGATGATTCACAGAGAGAGGGTGAAAAGGACACTATTAAGGAAGTTTTAACCTTACTCGAAAATTCTAATATCCCATGTAAGACAAATGAGTTTAAAGGAGAAACGAATCAATTTTTAATCTGTTCGCCGAATAATAGTTTCCTTCTATCAATTTAACTAAATTGGTTAAGTGATTTGTCTTTTTTTATACCTAAGCCGCTAAGATAATTCGGAATACTAGCATATGCAATCAGCCTCCCTTGTTTCAATAATAATCCCCACTTATAACAGGACATCCATTATAGGGGAAACTATTAAATCAGTTTTCGCACAGGAATATCGTCCTATTGAATTAATCATTGTAGATGATGGCAGTACAGATAATACCAGAGAAATAGTAAATAGTTTTTTGCTAAAAGGCACGGGTGTGAGCCTTCATTATATTAATAACGGTAAGAAAGGAGGAAATGTCGCACGCAATGTCGGGATAAGAATCTCTAAGGGGGAATATATACAGTTTTTTGATTCAGATGATATTATGATGCCCAATTTTATTTCAAGTCGCATGGATGTTCTCTCTAAAAATGATGAGATTGATTACTGCGGGGGTAATTGGTGTTATTTTGATTCGAATAGGGATGAATGTTATTTATATTCAGATGTAAATAAGTATAGGCATGATCTGGTCACTCATCTTAAAAACCACTTGTTTCCAACCCCAGCTTTCTTACTAAAAAAAACTGCAATAATAAAAATAGGCTATTGGGACGAGGTTGTGATGCGCCTACAAGACATTGATTACTTCAGCCGTTTGTTTTACCTTGGTTTAAAGGGTTACTGGATTGATGAAGTAATCTTTAAAATCAGAAAGCATCAGCAAAATATCAGTGCTGACCATTCTCCAAATATCTTTCGTAGTTCTACCTATGTTTACAGGAAAATTGAAAAAGAATGCATCAAAAATAAGATGTATGACAAAAATCGTTCTCAATTGATTGGTGATCGTATTCTGGAGAATTCCAATCACTGTTATACTCTTGGTTATTATTCGCTTTCATGGAAATTCTTCTGGTTGGCCTGGCTATTTTTGCCCAGGAGGGATAAACATTTAAAAGCATTTTATTTTATCCGTAGAAATATTATCAGGTTTATAAGAAAGATTCCGGGTTTAAAGAAATGATAATCGTATGGAGTATTTATTTAATCAATCTTGTTTATGATGAAATTAAGCATTCTCCTGGTTTGCTATAACCACGAACAATATATTGAACAGTGCCTTCAGGGAATTATTATTCAAAAGGCAGGTTTTGATTTTGAGGTAGTGATCGCCGATGATTACTCAACAGATCAAACCGTATCTATCATTAAAGATGCCCTTAATGAGCACAAGATTGATTATAATTTACTCGAAAGCGCTGAAAACCTGGGTCTTGAAGGCAATTACAAACGTGGCTTTAAAGCTTGCCGGGGTGAGTATATTGCTGTTATGGAAGGGGATGATTACTGGACGAACCCAAATCGCTTACAAAAGCATATTGATTTCCTGGATAGCCACAGGGAATGCTCCATGAGCTTTAACCGTTTAATTGTTTTTAACGAAGAAACATCCGATTACAGCGTGAAAGAATGGTTGTTGATCGATAATTTTGATTATATCACATCTCGTCAGCTGGCTTCAGGTAATCAACTTGGA
Organism: Bacteroidales bacterium; assembly: GCA_030596605.1. Lineage (GTDB taxonomy): Bacteria > Bacteroidota > Bacteroidia > Bacteroidales > JAADJA01 > JAADJA01. The sequence goes on along the minus strand of JAUVJI010000168.1, from coordinate 3,685 downwards.
AATCTTTCTGCTTGTGTTTTTCGAAATGACATTATGAAAAAGCTGAAGCCAGAATTATTTGAGATAAAAATTGCAGACTGGATGTTGGCAATGGCCTTTGGTCAATTCGGTTTTATTGGGATTTTAAAGGATGCAATGTCAGTCTATCGAATCCATAAAGGGGGATTGTGGTCAAAACAAAATAGAATTGCACAGATAGATTTTATACTCGAAAATATCGACATGTACAATAAATACCTAGATAATCATTACAATGCTGAATTCATTGCCTTAAAAAGGAAATTAAAACATGAGTTGCATGCAGTAAAAGGTAAAGCGAAAACAAATTCTTTAATAGATTATATTCCTCCTTTAATTATTGGGATGGCTAAGGCATTATTCCCTATTATAATTATACAAAAACTGAAAAAATTATTATAATAATGAAGAAAACATTCGTTACTCAACCCTTTCTCCCCCCTCTGGAGGATTTTATTCCGTATTTACAAAAGATCTGGGATAGCAAGATTGTTACCAATAATGGGCCCTTTCACCAGAAATTAGAGGAAAAACTTGGGAAACATCTAGGGGTTAAACATGTTTCTCTTTTTAATAATGGCACGCTAGCTTTAATAACTGCCCTTAAAGCCCTTGGAATTACAGGAGAGGTTATAACAACCCCATATAGTTTTATCGCAACTACTCATTCTTTATGGTGGAATAATATTAAGCCTGTATTTGTAGACATTGAAGAACAATCCTTCAATATGGATCCGAAAAAAATAGAAGCCGCTATAACATCAAAAACATCTGCATTACTTCCTGTACACGTATACGGTTATCCTTGTCAGGTTGAAGAAATTCAAAGAATCGCTGATAAAAATAACTTAAAAATCATTTATGACGCCGCACATGCATTTAATGTGAAAAAAAAAGGTCATTCTATCTTGAATTTTGGAGATCTGTCAGTATTAAGCTTTCATGCCACTAAAGTATTTAATACCCTAGAGGGCGGGGCAATAATTAGTCATACGGTTGAAATGAAACATCATATTGATAATCTTAAAAATTTTGGTTTTCGCGGAGAAACTACTATTGAGGAACCTGGAATCAATGCCAAAATGAATGAGGTTCAATCAGCTTTGGGTTTACTTCAATTAAAATTTTTGGAAGAGGTTATCAAAAAGCGAAAAAATATTGGCAGTAAATATTTTGATCTACTTAAAAATACTATCGGTATTAAGCTTCTCAAAATTAATAAGAATATTGATTATAATCATGCATATTTCCCAATTATCATTGACGAAAGATTATATGGGAACTCCCGGGATAAATTATATAATACTCTTATTGCAGGTGGATTTTATGGTCGTAGATATTTTTATCCATTAATAAGTAATTTTTACCCCTATGAAAACCTACCTTCTTCAAATACAGAAAACTTACCAATAGCTAATCAAATTGCAGATCGTGTATTATGTCTGCCCATTTATCCTGATCTTCAAATTAAAGATGTAGAAAAAATATGTGATATAATCAACGACAAATAAAACAAATGAATTCATTTTATTCTAAAGAAGAAATACAACGTCTGGGATTTAAGTCTGTCGGGGTAGATTCATTGATTAGCAGAAATGCTTGTTTTTACAGTATCGAGGAAATAGAAATAGGTAGCAATGTGAGAATTGATGATTTTTGTATCCTTTCCGGAAAAATCAAAGTCGGTTCATTCATCCATATATCAGCATATTGTGCGCTATATGGAAATTGGGGAATTGAATTGAAAGATTATTCGGGTTTATCTCCGCGATGTACAATCTTGAGTTCAACAGATGATTTTAGTGGTAATTACCTCATTGGCCCTATGGTTGATTCAAGACACACTAATGTACAAGGAGGTAGGGTAATTATTGAAAAATATGTTCAAATCGGGGCGGGCTGCGTGATACTCCCAAATATAATCATTAAGGAAGGGGCCGTGACAGGAGCTTTGACTTTAATAAATAAAGACCTTGAGAGTTGGGGTATTTATGCCGGTATTCCTGCAAAAAGAATCATGGATAGATCAAAAGACTTATTAACGAATATATAATGTCTTCAGATAATCTATTATTAAGCATTTGCATGATCACTTGTAATCATGAGAATTATTTGTCCATGGCAATTGATTCTGTGTTCAAGCAAAAAATGAATTTTAAATTCAATGTTGTTATTGGCGAAGACTTTTCTTCAGATAATACAGCCCAAATATGCATGGACTATAAGTCAAAACACCCTAATCTGATTAAGCTGATAATTAATAGTGGTAATATGGGGATACTCAGGAATTTTATTCAAACCCTGCAAGCCTGTAAAGGTAAATACATTGCAATTTGTGAGGGAGATGATTATTGGACTGATCCTCATAAATTGCAAAAACAAATAGATTTTCTTGAGGCAAACACTGATTATTCAGCATGTGCTCATCAGGCAACGGTTGTATATGAAAACGGCGAAAAAGATCCACATTTATTTAATAATTTAACTGCTGAATTCAATTTTATAACGAAAGATCTAATCGGGCTAAGAAAATTTCATACTGCTTCGTTTGTTTTTAGGGCTGAATTATTTCATTCAATTAACAACTTCCCCACAAATATTACCTCTGCTGATAGGGCTCTATTCTTATTATGTGCCGCTTCAGGACCGATCAAATATTTCCCCCTGCCTATGTGCGTTTATCGTAAAAATGAACAGGGAATTTCTGGCTGGATCACGACAATATTGCTTAAAAAAGATTTGAATATTATTCCTTGGATTCGGGAAATTAATCCTAAATTTCCACAAAATCGCTTCAAAAGCTACCTTTTTTACACCATATTTACCTATCCGGAAAAGGCTAGAAAAAGCGAGCTGCTTAAATATTATTTTTTATTTGCCTTTTATTCTTTCAGCTATTTCCCTCATAATATCAGGCATGTTTTACGCTCACTTCGAAAAGATGTTCTGGCAAAATTATAATTTATACCCATTACATAAATGAAAGTGTTTGTCATAATTGTTACCTACAATGGTATGCGATGGATAAACAAATGCCTAACAAGTGTAAGGGCATCTTTTATGTCGCCATCTGTTGTTGTTATAGACAATGCCTCAATTGATGAAACCGTAACTCATATTAATGTGGATTTCCCAGAAGTGAATTTAATACTTGCCAAAGAAAATCTGGGCTTTGGACTAGCAAATAATAAAGGAATTAAATATGCCCTTGAACATGGTGCCGATTATGTGTTCTTGCTGAACCAAGATGCTTGGATTGAACCAAACACTCTCGAAAAACTGATAATTACACATAAGAAATATTCTGATTACGGCATCCTCAGCCCGCTTCATTTAAACGGAACCGGCGAAAAACTGGATGCTGGGTTTTTAAATTATGCCGGGCCACAATATACCTCCGGACTGCTTAACGATCTTTGCTTAAATAAAGTTTCGGATGTATATAAATCGAAATTCGTAAATGCCGCAGCATGGTTTATTAGCAGGGAATGTTTAGAAAAGGTCGGTGGGTTTGATCCGATATTTTTTCATTATGGAGAAGATTTCAACTATTGTCAGCGTGTACAATATCATGGAATGAAAATCGGAATTGTTCCTTCTGTTCAAATATATCACGACAGGGATCATAAGCCTGAAGCATACGGAAGTGAACAGATCCTGCGGCATT
>JAUVJI010000149.1 GCA_030596605.1 Bacteroidales bacterium | reverse complement strand
TATAAACAATCAGAACGGAAAGACCTGTACAAAGTATATGCTGAAAAGTTAGTTGAATCAGGGAATGCCTATTATGCATTTGATACCCCGGAGGACTTGGATTCGTTGCGCAAAAGACTTGAACAAGAAAAAGCTTTAAACACAAGTTATAGTTCTTTAAGTCGCTTGGATATGGTAAACTCATTGACATTAACTGATAAAGAAGTTCTATCAAAAATAGATTCCGGAATTCCCTATGTTATTCGGTTTAAGATGCCTGAAGATGAAGAAGTCAGGTTTACAGATATTATCAGGGGAGATGTTATTGTGAATACCTCAACACTGGATGATAAAGTACTCTTTAAGTCTGATGGAATGCCAACTTATCACCTGGCCAATATTGTGGATGATTATTTGATGAAAATATCTCACGTAATCAGAGGAGAAGAGTGGCTGCCATCACTGCCATTGCACGTTTTACTTTATAAAGCACTTGGTTGGGAAAATGAGATGCCCCAGTTTGCCCATATGCCATTGACTTTAAAACCTGATGGAAAAGGAAAGTTAAGTAAACGTGATGGTGACCGTCTTGGATTTCCGGTATTTCCGTTGGAATGGAAAAATCCACAAACCGGAGAAATCTACTCCGGATATAGAGATTCAGGATATTTCCCCGAAGCATTTATCAATATCCTGGCTTTTTTAGGATGGAATCCGGGAACAGAACAAGAAATATTTTCAATGGATGAATTGATCCAGGCATTTACACTGGAAAGGGTAGGGAAGGCCGGTTCAAGATTTGACCCGGAAAAGGCAAAGTGGTACAATCATCAATACCTTGTTAATAAAAGTAATGAAGAGCTTGTTAAACTTTACCAGCCTATTCTTAAAGAAAAAAACATTTCAGTAGTTGATGATTTTGTTACCAGAATCGTAGGTTTGATAAAAGAAAGAGCAAATTTTGTCACCGGGTTTTGGAATCAATCATTTTTCTTTTTTAAGGCTCCTGTTGAATATGATGCGAAAATGATTAAAAAAGGATGGAAGGAGAACACTTCAGAAATTCTGAATACATTCCTTTTGAAATCAGAAGGATTGGAAGAATATTCATTTAACAATTTGGATATAGCCGTTAAATCTGTTCTTGAAGAGAAAGAGATAGGAATGGGTCAGTTAATGATGCCATTAAGATTGGTACTTGTAGGTTCTGGTAAAGGGCCTGGTGTGATTGAAATAATGGAATTATTAGGACGAGAAGAGGTTAATAATAGAATTCGAACAGGAATCAATAATATAAAAAAATAAGGAATGGCAACTATAGCAATAGAAGGAATGACTTTCCGGGCCTATCATGGCTGTATGGAGGAAGAATTGGTAATTGGAAATACCTTTGTAGTTGACCTCTATTTAGAATCTGATACAGAAAAGGCAGAACAATCAGATGATTTAAATGATACAACAGATTATGCTGAAGCTTATAATATTGTAAAAAGAGAGATTGAAATTCCATCGAAACTTCTTGAACATGTTGGCAGAAGGATTTTAGATGCCATAAAGAATCGTTTTCCTGAAATTGAATCAGCAGAGTTAAAAGTGGCCAAAACGAACCCACCTATTAATGGACAGGCTGAGAGTGTAAGTGTGACATTAATAGAAGATTATGATGAGCCCATCAGCGCAAAATAATTTAACTGAACCCAGCAAATGTCCGAAATGTGGGACTGCATTTCACTGTAGCACCTCTTCTAAATGTTGGTGTTATGAAATTAATGTTCCGGCTGAAATTATGGAAAAATTAGAACAGCAATATGATGGCTGTTTATGCCCTGAGTGTTTGAAAGCCTATGCAAGCTAATAAACCCTATTCTCTATGAGGCTTTGTGTAAAAGTTATTCCACAGAGTTTCTCAGAGAAGCACTGAGTTACACAGAGCAATTTTAAATAATAAATTGCAGGCATTTTGTTTAAGTTGTACAACTAAATGGAAGTTTAGCAAATATCTTGCATATTGAAATTTTAAATTATAATTTTGCAATCAAATTAAGGTCTCGTGGCCGAGCGGTTAGGCGGTGGTCTGCAAAACCATTCACAGCGGTTCGAATCCGCTCGAGACCTCAAAGTTAAATTTAAACCATTTGTAAATCAAATATTTATGAGTGGTTTTTTTGTTTTGGGTCTGAATGGGGGTCTGAATGAATCAAAAATTATAATTATTTCAGAATGCAAATTTTAGTTGTTGAATGTAATTGCATTATATTTGCTATAACTATTATTTCAATGCAATGGATAAGAATAAATTATTTGAAATTCTAAAAAGTGGAGTTGAAATTTGGAATATATTTAGAAAAGAAAATCCAGATATAACTATCGATTTAAGTTGCTCAGATAATACCATTGTTTTTGAGTTACAAGGTATATTGGAGTATAAGTTTCTTACTGATCCTAATTTTAATGCAGATGAGGTCGTTGAGAAATATATAAAGAATAGGGGCTACTTTCAAGGAGTTAATTTAAAGAGTGCGGATCTTACAGGAATTAACTTGAAAAATGCTGATTTAAGAGGAGCTATTTTTTCATTTGCTACCCTTATTGACTCTGAATTTAGTAATTCAAATCTCAGTCGAACAAATCTTAGTTTTACAAACTTATCTAATTCAAATCTTAGTTTTGTAAACCTTGAAAGAGCAAACCTTAAAAACGCATTCCTTATAAAAACTAACCTATGTGGCTCTAATCTGGAAAGGGCAAATTTATATTTCGCACAACTTGTAAGGGCAAATCTTAATGGTGCAAATCTTAAAAATGCAGATTTAGATTCATCAAATTTAGTAAGAGCTCGACTCAATAGATCAGACCTTAGTGGAGCAAACCTAAATGAATCATCACTTGATTTTGCTGATTTTAAAGAGGCAAACCTTAATGGGGCTAAACTTGAAAAGGCAAATCTAGAAAATGTAAATTTTGAGGGGGCAAATCTGAAAGGAGCTAATATTATGAATGCATTTCTTAGAGGAGCAAATCTAAATGGGGCAAATTTAGAGGGGATAAGTTTTCATTGGTATCAATTGAAACTTGTCAAATCTTTAGAAAGTGCAATTATGCCAGATGGAAAGGAATTTGACGATACTTGGGCAAAAAAATTAAGTGAATCGACAGTTTCTTATGAGTATGAAAATTTGTGGTCATTTTATCTGAAATTTGGATATTAGATATTAATACCCCCTCGTGAGAAATTGCCAAAAATAAAAGTTTGTTGAGGACTTGATTTAACTATTTCATGGATTTAGGAATTGTCATTACCCCCCCTTCATATTTTGACGTATTTCGACGAGGTTAGTAATAGTTAGTCAAGATTTCTTTTTGTAGATATTTGATTTTTACAACCTGTTGACTTTTCAAATAAGTTTAGAATCCTATAGACGAGTAAAAAAATCAATGTTTTAATTATTCTAAAATAATATGATTACTTTCTGTATCAAATGTATTATGATATACTTGTGAATTGTTTGTTGAAGAGTATGCATGAGGCCTTGTATGTACTTTTATATACACTTCATCCCCAATTGTAAAACTGCCACTACAATTAACATAAAAAGATCCAGTGTATTCAGAATCATTAACTGTTATATCATTCGATGGATACACTGGTACGTTTTGATGGTTGATGTTGCTCCCCCAAAAATGATAAAAATATTTTTGATTTATCTCAAGTTTGTACTCAATCGAACCCGAATAACCATTATACATAACAGAGGGATTTGATTTAACCATAATATCAAAATATATTTTATTCTCAGTATAGTTGGTAACTGTTAATTCAACAGATGGATTAAAAATAATACTTGGTACTGGTTTCTTCGCCCTCATCATCATTACACGCAATGATTAAAATGGATAGCACAATCAGGGATAGAGTTAACTTTTTCATAGTATGTAAAATTAGAATTAAGTTCAAAAATAGCAAAGTTTTCAATTTAACATTAAAGATTAAAATTATCTTAGTTCAGGTTTTGTCAGGTTCTATAACTGGCCATGGAAACTACCAGTATTTTTTCTGATACGAAATCTTTAATACCCAAACCAACTCCTCCAACATACTATCCGTGAAATCCAAATGTGTAACCATACGTATGGTTTGAGAGCCAAATCCTACGGCAAGAATATTTTTCTCTTTTAGCGTTTCAAGGAAATCAGTGTCCTTTATAGTATCAATTAATTTAAAGACAACGATGTTAGTTTGGATGGGCAGAACCTCCTTTACAAAACTGCAGGATTGTAAAGTCTGACCGATGATTTTAGCCTTGTTGTGATCTTCTTTTAACCTGGCAATGTTATGCTCAAGCGCATAAATCCCTGCAGCAGCTATGTATCCTGCCTGTCTCATGCCACCACCAAATACTTTACTTATCCGTCTGGCTTGTTTTATGAAATCTTTATTTCCAATAAGCAATGAACCAATAGGTGCAACCAATCCTTTGGAAAGACAAATGGAAATAGAATCAAAAATATCACCCACTTGATTTGTGGCTTCTCCGGTTTCAGCTAAAGCATTGAATAACCTGGCACCATCCAGATGGAACTTGAGGTTATTTTCTTTGCAGGCCTCACTGATCTTTTTTAGCTCAATGAATTCATAACAACTACCTCCACCACGATTCGATGTATTTTCGGCAACCACCAATCTGGAAACCGGGAAATGTGGATCATCGGGATTGATATTTTCAAGTACCTGTTGTGCTGTTATCCTTCCCCGATTTCCATTTAGCAATCTAAGGGATGCACCTGAATTAAAACCTATTCCTCCACCTTCATAACGGTAAACATGGGAACTTTCATCACAAATCACTTAATCACCCGGCTTAGTGTGGACTTTGATAGCTATTTGATTGGTCATTGTTCCGGAAGGACAGAATAAAGCAGTTTCTTTATCAAACATATTGGCTGCTTTATTCTCCAGTTCAATTACAGTTGGATCATCCCCAAAAACGTCATCCCCAACTTTGGCAGACATCATAGCATCTAGCATTCCTTTGGATGGCTTGGTAACGGTATCACTTCGAAGATCGATAATTTCTTTCATTATTTCAAATGTCAATTAAAACCCTGAATTGTCCCCCCTTGAGGGGGGATAAGGGAGGTGTCTACTTCGTATACTGATCAATCACCTTACTTATTGCATCCTGGCAAACCGGGCAGAATTGTTGTTTGTTTCGTGTAAACATAATACAGTCCGCATAAGGCCGGAATAATCCATATTGCATATATCCTCCGCCTTCAAATGCCCCAACTTTGTCAGTGTATTCCATATTGTCCAAAATAGTGGCAGACTCCTTCTTTTCCCTTTCAAATAAAGCTTCAACTTCCGATTCAGGAACCTTGGCAGCACGAAGCGCTTTTCTCTCTTTTTGTATATCATAACTAAAGTTATCATATTTTTCTTTTTCCCATGGAGTCGGGATAGGTGTATCATCTTCTACTAAGCTATTCCATTTCAGGTTGTTTTTATCCCGTAATGCTGTAATGTTTGGTTCATAAGGCTCTACTGTGATTTCGCCAACATCATAAGAAACCGAAGAGGTATAATATTCGTCTGCAAGCCCGGCAAAATGATGGCCGAATTCATGCACGAAAATATAATCGGAAAACCTGTTGTCAGCTGCAACTGTAGCATAAAGCCGGTAAATTCCTCCACCACCATAAGTTTGTTCATTGATCAGGATGAACATAAACTCATAAGGAACAGTAGCCGCAGCATCTCTTATAGTCCTGTTATCATAAGCCAAAACATATCGTTCCGAATCAAAAGAACTATAACTTGCTGAAAGTGAAGTGCGTTTAAAAATTCCCGGATGAGGCCGGTTTACACCAGAAATCTCTGATGGGGTTTCAACAGCATTCACATTAAAATCACTTTTCCTTGATTTAAACGGCTCGGCAGCAAATAATTCAGCCGCCAGTCGTTTCACATCACTTCGGTATTTTTCCATTTCATCTGCAGTATATCCATCTCCCAGAATGACTATATCAACTTTTTCAGTAGAAGGGCCACTTTTCAGATAGCTGAATACATTATATGACGACAGGTTTTCTGCAGGGTTAACTGATCTGGATGTCGGATCAATTTCTGTTTCCCAGATTTTGACAAATTGATTCTCAGAATCTCTTTTTTTCATGATCAATTTTACAGGATTTATCGGCCACGGAAACCGAACCGATTCATGGAATGTACCCCATCTTTCTTCGGCTTCGGGGATGGTTTGCCACTCGCCGAAGATACTGGCAAAGCCCTTGTTATACAATACGATGGAGGTTTCCTTATCCTGAACTTCAAAAAAGTACAATCCCAGGTTCAGGTTATCGGTCAGTTTCATTTTACTTCCGGCCCATTCCCCATCGTTTAGTATTCTGTCGATGGCAAAATGTTCTTCAGCAGCATTTCCGGTATGAAAATAATCTACCCGCATGGTTTTATTTTCAAAGTAATCCTTAAAATTTATGGTTTGAACAAACTGGCTATAGCTATTGCAGAAAACAATAAAGGTAAAGAAGAAAATAAAATTTCGTTTCATTTCATTAAGTTTAAATTATGAGAACAAATGTAAATGAAATTTCAAAAATTGGAAGTTACATTTTGCGACCTCCAATTATTAATAGTTACTTTTGGTATTCATAATTATTAGAATATGAGTGAAAAAGAAAGTTTAGCAAAAGGGCAATTTAAGCAATTTTTAATCAACCCTATATATACTGAGATTGCTTATTTCATGCATAGCGGTTTCAATTCAATAATTCAACAAATCAACAATTAATATATTCTTCATGGGTTACAAGGAAATAGAAATAAACCTGCCAACAGCTTATACTGAAGATCAGCTGAAACAAACTATTTCAAAAACACTTCGAATCAGTGAGTTCTCATATCAGTTGATCAATAAAAGCCTTGACGCCAGAAAAAAGGAAAAGATCCATTGGAGGGTCAAAATTGGTATCAGTTCAGCTTATCTAAAGGGAGGGTCAAATTTGCAGAAAGATGCTTTGCAAATTATCTATAAAAAAAGAAACAAAAGTATTGTAGTAACCGGAAGTGGCCCAGCCGGTTTTTTTGCTGCTTATGTGCTGCAAAAATCGGGTTTTGATGTGGTACTGATTGAACGGGGTGCTGATGTGGATAAAAGAGCAAAAGGGATTAGAAAATTTGAAAAAGACGGCGTGTTTAACCCACTCGGCAATTATGCCTTCGGCGAAGGTGGTGCAGGCACTTTTTCGGATGGAAAGCTTACCACCAGATCTAAACGTGTATCTAAAGAAAAGGAATTTATACTATCAAGTTATATTGCTGCTGGAGGGCCTGCTGAGATTGCCTATATGGCCCATCCCCACCTTGGAACCGATAATCTTAAGAAAATAGTAAAGAACATGCGGGAAGAATTCAAACAGTTAGGGGGAATCCTGCTTTTTGAAACCTTATTAACCGGCCTGAATATCAAAAACAGAAAAGTTATTGAAGCTGTTACATCAGGCGGAGATTTACCAGGAGATTATTTTTTAATCGCTCCCGGTCATTCGGCGTATGAAACTTACCGCATGTTGATGGATAAAGGGGTTCCATTCCGAACGAAAAGTTTTGCTATCGGCAGCCGTGCCGAACACAAGCAGGAGATCATCAACCGGGCGCAATGGGGCATCGCATCGCTTCCCGGTGTAAAAGCTGCCGAATACCGTCTGACAACCCCTGCAGACGGCAAACACCAGGTTTACACATTTTGTATGTGTCCAGGCGGAGTGGTTGTTCCGGCTACAGCTTACCAACAAACCAACATTGTCAACGGGATGAGTTATTACCATCGCAATGGAGAGTTTGCTAATGCAGCTTGCGTGGCGGGACTTCATCCTGACCAGCTTGCCGGGCGAATTATTTCACCCTCTGAGGCCCTGGATGAACTCGAAAAACTGGAATTTTCTTTTTTTGAATTCTCAAACAGTTATGCAGCTCCCTTTTGTACCATCAAAGATTTTATTTCACAAAAGCTGACTGAAGAACCTGTAAAATCAAGCTATCCGCTTGGCCTTATACCTGCCCCACTCTGGAAAATGCTTCCACCGATGGTTACCCGCTCCATACAAAAAGGATTGCAAGTTTTTAGTAATAAACTCAAAGGATACGATCAAGGTATCTTACTGGGACTGGAAAGTAAAACATCATCACCCATCCAGGTAATAAGGAACGAAATCGGGCTAACAGATGGGTTCTCCAATTTATTCATTATCGGCGAAGGCAGTGGCTATTCCGGAGGAATCATGTCAAGCGCTGCTGATGGCATAAGGGCAGCGATGAAGATTGTAGAGAAAGAGAGTTAAATAGTCTTTGCAAGAAAACTCCAAACTTCAATTTATAAATGACAAATAAATTCTAAATCTCAAATCGTAATTATACAAACTGTTTGATAGTTTGTTATTTGTTAATTGTTATTTATTTGATTTTCCAATATTGTAAACAACGTATTCAAATCTTTCCAACTGTAAATATTTGTTCCCTGAAAACTAAATGACCCTTCTCCTCCATAAACCAAAGAGAAATCGTTGTTTTCAATAGCTGATATGTTTTGCCAATATTTACGCATTTTCAAAAAATCCTGTGTAAAAGTTTTGCCTGATTTTATTTCAATTGCAATTGGTTCAACTTTATCAACAATGCAATCAATTTCATTTTTTTTATTATCACGCCAAAAATAGATATCTGATTGCAAACCTTGGTTAAAACGGTGTTTTAGAAAAATAGTACAATTTTGCATTTGAAATGCAAAATTGTACTATTTTTTTCACTTGGATATTTTATTAAATCAAAAACCCCAATCCTAACTCCTCCAATTTTTCATCAGTTGGCCTGGAGGTCTCTTTATCCCAACCTCGCGCCTCATAATAATCATTCATCATTTTATCAAATTCTTCCCGGTCAACGACAGCTCCTTCTTTCGGGCCATGTGAAAATTTATTTTTATAGAAGCGTTCAGGCAGTATATCGTCGTTTTTGTCAAAGCCTTCGCGGTAGTTTATCATTTTTTCAAGATTGAAGATACGCTCACCTGCTTTATTGAATTCTTCTTCAGTCCATTCTATTCCTGTCAAGGCTGAAAGGAAATGCCTGTAATGCAATTCATCTTTGTACCAACCGGAGGCAAAAGCACAGGCTCCGAGTGAATCCATCAGTGCAATTTCATCCTGTTCCTGAATTTCTCCGCCATTCAGATGGCAGGCTCCACGGTTTGCAGTAGTATAAGAGATACCTGTTTTTTCATACGCGGGAACATTCCAGGCTGCCAGCTCGTGGCCTTTTACCTGGATAGCAAAATTTTCGGAACCTTGACCGATTTCTCCTGAAAGCATTTTTACTCCCTGTGCGGCCAGTTTGCCTATGCCTTCCATCTTACCTATTTTATGGAGCATCTGAAGTGATGCTTCCACGCTTCCCCATTGCAGGTCAATGCCATCAAGAAAATCTTTATCAATAAGCTTTTTGTCATAACATTCCATTAAAAATCCGATGGTGTTACCGGCACTGATAATATCAATTCCGTAATCATCTGCTACATAAATGAGTTTTGCCAGGCCTTCTAAGCTATCAATCATTAGGTTGGCACCGAGCATGGTACCAGTTTCATATTCTGGAGCATCATGAACCATTGTGCCATAAGCTCCTTTTGCATATCCACTTTTTTTACAGGAAAGTGCACAAGAGAAACAGGCAAAGTCTCGTTTCCAGATTTTCTTCCTCGCAGATGCAGTTGCCAGGTTTTTGATGCCCTCAAAAGTCCCTTCGCTATAATTTTTTACAGCCTGCGAACCCTGGTCAGAAGAATACTCCAGGGCACCCGTAGTTCCTTCTTCTCTCCAAAACTTGCGGTCATCATTATCTATGCTAAAAGACACTCGTGCTTTTTCCAATAAGTCAAGATATTCTTTATGATTGGCTACTGTTGGCATTCCCGTTCCTTTTACGGCCACAGCCTTTAAGTTTTTCGATCCCATCACACAGCCCACGCCTCCACGTCCGGCAGCCCGGGCTGCCGTATTAATTACAGAAGCATAGGGAACCAGGTTTTCACCTGCTGGTCCAATATAAAAACTCTCAAATCTTCGGTCACGTAAATCTTCAATAAAAAATTTATCAAATTTGTCGGTTCCCATTCCCCAGTACCGTGATGCATCCCTTATTTCAACCACATCATCTTCAATGAAAATATAAACCGGCTTTTCTGCTTTACCTTTTATCAAAATGCCATCATATCCTGCAAACCTGATTTCCGGTCCTACAAAACCACCCATATTTGAATAGCTGACTGTAGAACCAAATTCAAATTTCTTATTCACAGAAGATGTCCTCGGTGATTTGGTAACCACGCATGTTCGTGAAGAAGATGGTATGGGAAATCCACTGAAAGGCCCCGGCATAATTAACAATGGATTTTCAGGAGATAATGGGTCAACCCCCGGGTTAGGTAAATTATCATACAATAATTTCATACCAAGTCCACGGCCACCGATGTATTTTTTTAAATCTTCTTCCGAAATGGGTGTCTTTTGTATGGTTTCTGAAGTAAGATCAATTTCCAATAAAATTCTGTTGTATCCTTTCATAGCAAAGTGATTTATCAATTTTGTTATTTTATTCTTTTGTGGGTTATTGTGCCTTTGTGTTTTAGTGGCAAGAGTTTTTTTCGCCACAATCCCGCATGTGCGGGACTAAAACACAAAATTTCACAAAATGTAGCTTTGTTTAAAATTCATTATAATATTTCTCAATCAAAATTTCAGCAATTTTTTCCGGTGAGGTATTTCTCAATTGCATGTCAGCAGTAACACTCAGATATTGCAATGCCCCGTACGGACAATATTTTACGCATTGAGGATCGCCATCGCAGAGCTGGCACATACGTTCAGGGATTCCTGTTTCTCTATTTGGAAAAATAACCCCTCCGCTTTTTTCTCTACAGGCGTTTGAGCATTTTTCGCAACCTATACACCTATCCAAATCAACCTGAATTATATGAAAAACCTCATCCCTAAATAAGGCTTTCCTGCCGGTAACAGGATCGGGATCAATTGGGCAGGCTTCTATGCAAGGACTATCAGCACAAAGGAAACAGGTTACAGGTACATCCACATCAGGATTGTAGTGCCATACTTTAATGTTTGAAATATCAGGATTTCCCAGGCCGTTAAGCAATTCTCCATTAATCTCAACCTTTTGATTAAAGGCAGAGCATGCAGTTTCACAGGTTCTGCAACCGGCGCATTTATCAAAATCAACAATGATTGCTTTTATTTCTCCATTAGGAGATTTAAATGAAAAAATAAATCCAAAGTTCCCGAGTAAAGCCATTCCTCCGGCTCCAATAGCAAGTTTTTTCAGGAATTCTTGTCGCGATATATCTGATGTAAGGTTCATAACATTTTTAATTTTTTTTCGTTATTTTAACCTAAATTAGCATTTCAAATATAAATAAAATTTAATTATTAAAATGCAAAGCCTCACAAATACAAAAGCAGCAATTTTAGGATTATCAATAGGTCTCGGCATTTTATTTGCCGGTTTGTTTATAAGCAATGCCCTGTATAAATCCCGTGTTGCCGACAGGTATGTTACCGTTAAAGGATTAGCTGAAAAAGAAATGGATGCCGATCTGGCCATCTGGCCGATTACCTATAAAGATGCCGGGAATGACCTTCTGGCATTACAAAAATCCATTGATGAAAAACGGGGAATAATTTCAGAATTTCTTATTGAAAAAGGATTTAAAGAAGAGGATATAAATCATTCTTCTCCTAAAATAACTGACACCTATGCAGAGGGTTATTACGGAAATCAGCAGCCACAGGGACCAAGGTACAGAATTCAAAAAACAGTCACCTTAAGATCCTCCAATGTGGAATTGGTGAAACAAACCATGGAAAAATCGGGTGAACTTGTTTTTAAAGGAATTGCATTATCCGAAAGTTGGGAGAACCGAACTGAATTTCTTTTTACAAGCCTCAATAGTATTAAACCGGAAATGATCCGCGAAGCCACTATTAATGCACATGAGGCAGCAGAAACATTTGCTGAAGATTC